>JBJTRB010000180.1:0-3258 GCA_046075925.1 Bacteroidota bacterium
AAATCAGCGCTCGATGATTAGTCGCAGTAAGAGTATGATACATCGCGTGATTGTAATGCTAAACCCTTTTTTCATATTGCAACCCAATTTTATTTTTAGATTGTATCAAAATAAAACCAAGGCTACTGCGCATGCCATTACGTAAAAAATTCAGGAGAAGACTCCTTATCATTGTCGGAGTCATGGCCCTTGTCAATGTCGGGGTCTGGTATTACTTCTTCAAGCAATCCGACGATCAAGCCGCCGCTCCACCCAAACGGGTCATCTGCGATGTGCGTGGGTTTCGCCGTACAGGATTCAAGTATACAAAGCCACTGCTCATGCTTAATCGCGAGTGCGATGATCCGATGTTGGATCCATTACGCGACAAGGTGTTGTCCGTGCTTGCCGAGCGTCAGCGTGCCGGTAAACTTCAATCGGTTTCGGTCTATTTCCGATTGCTCGACACCGGTCAGAACTTCAATACGAGCGACGAGAAATACAGTCCTGGCTCCTTGATGAAGGTGTTGACCCTCATTACTTTCCTTAAGGATAACGAGAAAAGTCCTGGCTCACTCAAAAAGCGTATTCTTTTCGATCAAGCTTTCAGTAACATACCTTCTCAATTGATTCCGGCGGCGACTGCTGCTGAATTCGGAAAGTCTTACACCGTCGATGAGTTGTTGAAGCTGATGATTACCCAGTCGGATAACAATGCCACCGCTCTGCTCAATGCTCGCATCGATGCGAAGGTCTATAATGAAGTTCTGTCTGCATTGAATTTGTCCATCCCAGATCCTCATCAGTTGGATTACCCGCTTTCAGCAGAAGAGTACAGCCGGTTTTTCCGTTTGTTGTACAATTCCTCTTTCTTGTCGCCGGAAATGTCAGACTACGCACTTGAACTCTTGACCATGTGTGCGTACAAGAACGGTTTCAGCAGGTATGTAAAGAGTCAGGTGGACATTGCACACAAATTCGGCGAACATAACACAGGCAACGATTACCAGCTGCACGAAGGCGGCATCTTTTTTACCGGATCCATCGATTATCTGCTCGTTGTCATGTCGCGTGGTTCGGATCAGGCGGCCTTGCAGGACCTGTTGGCAGACGTATCGGCGCTCGTGTTCTATGAAATGGTAGCCAATTATGGCATTACTCCGTCTTCCAGTCCCGCTTTGACCCAGTTGGATGAAAAGAAGGCCTTGAGCAACGGCTAATTGCTTTATTCCCTTGTTTCCACAAGGTTTTATCCAAATTCTTACAGTGTAGTACAAGGCTCCTCGATCGGCTTGATTTGTCATTCAAACCAGAATTCGGGTTATCAGCCTAAGACTGGGACAAATTCACCGAATTTTCTTCAAAAAGAAACGTTTTATGCTGATATTGGTATAAAGCTGTACATCGCCCAAAGCATATACTGGAACGTACCCGTAGTGCCGAAGCGACCTGCTTGTCATGAAGTTGATGCTCACTCCGCTCACCCGATTGGTGTTCCCTTGCCTGTTGTTGGCTTTCAGCCTGCCGTGCAATCCTGTATCGGCTGAGACTGACACGTCGGCTGGTTCCCAGCAAACTCCTGTCTTCTATGCCGATCCGGTTTCAGTAATTCCGGTGCAGGAAGGAGAGGTGAAAGCCGGATTGCTGTATGATGCGGTCAACAAGAAAGTGGTTTGGCAAAAGAATGCGACTGCTGTCTTACCCATCGCATCGCTGACCAAGATGATGGTCGCCTTGCTTGCTGTGGAAGATATTCGCGCTGGCAAGTTCAATTGGACCGATACCGTTGAGTGGGTGCGTCGTTATGCGGTAGGTCGTCGGTCGCGTCGCCGTGTTGTCAACGCTCCGGCAGTGTACACCTTGCAAGATGTTTTCAAGGCGACCATGATCGCTTCCAATAACGAGTGTGCTGAGCAGATGGCCAGGTACATCGGAAATGGTGATTTGAATGCCACCATTCAGCGCATGAACCGACGCGCTTGGGAATTGGGTATGAACAGTACCATCTACCGGAATCCCTCCGGGCTTCCGGCTTCTCACCCTTCCTTGGACAATGCTTCGTCGCCGGTCGATCAGCTCATCCTGGGATTGGAGTTATTGAAATATGACGAGGTCCTTGAAATAACCGGCATGGGATATGCCCAAGTCAATAACGGCAGGACTCCTTCCATCATCCGTAATCACAATGGACTTACCATCCAGCATGCTGGAGATGTAGATGGACTGAAGACAGGCTATACGCGTCGTGCCGGCTTTTGTCTGGTCGGAACTACCGAAAAATGCGGTCATCGATTGATCAGTGTCGTACTGGGTTGCCGCGGTCCGCAAATCCGAAACGAAGTGGTGCGCAACATGTTCAATGCCTATTACACCTCCATCGGTCTTGATCCTATTGGAAATTATTGTCCAGCGCCCTACAATCTGGCGGCTATTCCGAATACAGGCGATTCTTCTTTTTCCACTGCCGGTCAGTGGGTTTCCATCCGGGAAAAAGTCAAGGACCACTACGTTGTTCGAAATGGAGAGAGTCTTTCGCGCATCGCACAAAAGAATCATTGCACTACCTCCCAGCTGCGATCTTGGAACAAGCGTCGTATTCCTTCCTCAGGTACCATTTACGCCGGACAAACACTGGCTGTTTATCGTACCACCACCCGAAAAGTGTGGATCGCCAAGCCCGATAACGGCTCGGAGGTGGAAGAGGATACCCAAACCGCTGATGCCAACGGCACTGAACAAAAAACCATCGAGCAACTTTCATCGCCACCTGTGCCTGCTTTAGAAACGGCAACGGTGTATCATACGGTTCAAGCCGGCGACACCCTCTATTCCATAGCTAGGAAATATGGCGTCGCTTCCATTGATCAGATCAAGTCCCTGAACAATATCCGTGACTCCCGCTCCATCCGTCCAGGCATGAAGTTGAGGGTGAAAGTCGACGGTTGATCGGCCCTGCAAACACGCTTTTAAGTATTTTTGGGTTCCAATCATCGTAACCATGAGAACCCTTGTTGCCGTATCGTTTCTTTTTGCATTTCCGAATCTTCTTTTCGCTCAGAAAAAAGTCGAGGTCGCCGCTCCGGTTTTGCCTGTCGATTCCATCACCAAGTTGATCTCCTACGAAGGTGTTTCAGAGGTGAAAGACGTAGCAGCGGATGTGCTCTATCAGCGCGCGCTACAGTGGTTCAAAAGTTATTACAAGAACCCAACCGAGTTGATTCGTGAGAACGATTCCATCAAGCTTCGCATCACTGGAAAGCCACGCTTCCGGATTTCCAA
>JBJTRB010000181.1:0-3131 GCA_046075925.1 Bacteroidota bacterium
TCCTTTCAAGCGAATGGAGCTTGACAGGACTTTCTGCACAATCAATCCTGATTATCTTCAAAGCCAATTCAAGTAGCACATCCCTCAACAAAACGTTCTTTCCTTCCAAGTCCGAAACGTGCATGAATTTTTCCTCTATCGCCAAATCGAGGCATTCGGCGACGCGTGATTCAAATCCTTTAAGGTCTTTTTTATTGATCACTTGCACGTCTTTGTAAAGCAACTCCATGGTCATGTGAAGCACATTGCCAAGGACCCGGCTCTCCAGTGCCTCTTCCTTTTCCTCTGGCTCACTCACTCCGGCGACATTGTTGAAATAGAAGCGTAAAGGACAAGCGATGTAATTGTTGAACGCCGTTGCCGACAGCCTAGCCTCACAGGAATCAGGATCAGCGGGATTTACCAGCCATCGCGCCATACGCTGAAGTACATCCGGTGTCTTTTCGATGATTACCGGTGCGCTTTTTGCATCATTCACTGCGGTTGCTATGACCTTACGGTTCCAAGAAATCTTATCAGGATATTTTTTCGCCAACTCCTCCTCCAATTGGAAGATGAAACGCGAAGGCTCACCGGATGTCAGTGATTGGGATTCGGTATTATGAAGCAACCAGATACGGCGAGCACGCTGTAACAGCCGATAGAAGTGATACGCGGTGACTGCATGTTGATCTTCGTGCGTAGGCAGACCGAATGCCTTCCTGATGCCATACGGAATGAAGGTCGGATGCTGACCAGCAGCTGGAAGGATATCCTCGTTGACAGAAAGCAGTACGATGTCATCGAAGTCCAACACCCTGCTTTCAAGGAAGCCCATCACTTGCAACCCTTCCAACGGTTCGCCCGAAAAAGGGATTTTGGTGGCGTGAATGATTTGGCGGAACAAGCCCCACCAGGTTTCCAGGCCAGAGGCTGCTGCGACCGAAGTGTAAATGGATTCCAACCTGTTCAACTGCGAATAGAAGCGACTGATGAATTCCGATTCCAGTCGATTCCCTTCAAAATCCCCCTTCCCCATTGCGGTCAAGAGTTGGGCTAATACTTCCTTACACCATGAAAAAAGAGAACCTGAATCGTTCACCGGCTTGAAAAGCAGTTGGAAGAATTCGATCGGCTGAGCATGCAGATCAGCCTGTCGGATACGAATCGCCTTGTCGCTGATCAGAGAACGCGAATAATCCCGTATCCCCTTCGGATCCATCAACCGGATATAGGGATGATCCAGGAGCGCTTGAACATCCTTGAAATAATAGGTAGTGCGTCCGGGATCCTTCGCTGGCCGGATGTTCCGTTGCAATTGGATCAATGATTCGAAGAGATAATAGATGGGCGTTTGATGCAAAGGATAGCCCATCGTCACGTTTATCTTCTGTACGGATTCAGGAAGAGCATAAAGTACAGGAAAGAGCAGGTGTTCGTCCGGAAGAATCACCGCCGTGCGCTCCGGCTGATGGCCTGGCTCCTTACTGAGTGCATGGACGATACTGCCAGCCACTTTGGCTTGCCCGACTTCCATCGGCACTCCGATCACTTCGATCGACTTCGATTTGCCGGAAAGCCAGGGCTCGGTCCACGTGCTGCTGAAACGGCGGTACAGATCACTTTTTCGCAGGAACAAACCCGCTTCCTGATGAGTATCCTCCGTATAATGGAGATCCGCATCCCAATAAACAGACGCTTTTCCATGATCAAGCAAATGAGAAATCAACTCCTCTTCGCTTTTGGAAAGCGCGTACAGTCCGGCGAATACGATGTGCTTGCCAAGCTGATCGGGCGACAACGTTCCGCTCTTCACCCTGTCAGCTACCAGCCGGAATGACTGACCTTCGGTACACCAACCTTTTTGTGCAAGACGTTTATGGAACGCTTCATAGATGGGTAGCAGATGACGCCACGTTCCTGCGAATTCATCTTTGAGTCGTGTGTGCTCGCGATCGAAGAATCTTGACCAGAACATCTTCAGGCGATCCATGTCTTCCGATTCCAACGCAAAAGCCGAATCGATCTCTTTCATATCCGCAATGACAGCGAATACTTTTTCAGGATCCGCAAGACTCTTGTCCAGTTCTTCGAAATCCTTCAGCATTACTTCTCCCCATGGATAATAATGATCAAATGTCTCTTCCGGAAAATGCTGACGATACACATCGAACAACTCGAACAATTGGGTCACCGCATCGGGCATCGAGCCACCTGCGAGCTCTGACATCAGATCTTGTATGGCCAGAACGCGCGGTGCCCAGACCGGGCCTTTCAATTTTTCAGCTAGTTCACTTCGGAAAAACAACCCGGCCCTTCGCGTAGGAAACACGACCGTGACGCCTGTAAAATCAGTACCGAAACGCCGGACCAGTTCTTCACACAGCCGACCCAAAAAAGTATCCATCAAGAGGGTGGCAAGGCGTTTTAGAAATCCGACTTACCTGGCTTGAAGATAAGAAAGTGGATGCAATAAGCGGAACAACAGGATCACTTACGATCCACGAGCAGTCGTTCGGAAAAATGGGTTGATCCGTAAGATGCCTGTACCGATAAGCAGCCCTGGGTTATTTCTACTGGAAGAGTGATTGCAAGCGCAAGGGGTTGTTTGCCTTCCATCACACCTTCTCGCGCTACTACCTGTCGACCCAACTCATCCACTACACTCAACTGCCATTGATCACCGGGCTCCGGTCGTAAGGTGACAGTTACGACATCCGAGACCAACGGATTAGGATAGAATAGTAAACGTCCCTGGTCGGGGCTGGAAAAGCTGAGAATATCGGAATACATGGACTTGCCATCGAAATCCACCTGTTTCAAGCGGTAATAGCCGGAAATGAAAGCCGGGTCTTTATCGATGAACTCGTAGTGCTTCGATTGACTGGAGTTTCCAGCTGCCTCCATGGTAGCGAAGGTGCTGAAGCTGATTCCATCAGTAGACCGCTGGATTTCAAATAGGTCGGAGTTGGTTTCGGATCCGGTGCTCCATTGCAAGAGTCGTCCGTCGGAAAATGCTTTGATAGTGAACGAAGTCCACTCCACGGGCAGCACCGTACTGGAGCCGCACCAAGAGCTGATGTAGCAGGGGAAGGAAGTACAAGGATATTGACCGATACAGCTGAACAGGCTGCCGTTATTGACAGCTGGTC
>JBJTRB010000182.1:0-7327 GCA_046075925.1 Bacteroidota bacterium
TCAGATTTTCAATCCGACTACCGTAGTCCATAGTTCGAACAACAGATTCGACGAACACCGATTTTCGAGATGCACAGCCATAGCAGCCGATTCACTTTTAGAAGCTGCATGTTGTTGCTGTTTTTTTTCCTGATCCCAATCGCCGCACTTCCGTTTGCTGGATTCTCGGCTAGCTCTCCCTCAGGGAAGTTGGCACTGCAGGTAAATGAAAGCGATGCTCGAATCGGTTTTCAGGTTAGCACGAACGGTAATCTGCTTTTTTCTGTTTCATCGTTGGGTCTTGTTCTGCAGAATGGCGATTCACTCGGAGGCTTTGACTCCGTAACAGTCGACAGTCAATCGGTGAATACCACCTATTCGATGCCGTGGGGGACGGCTTCCAATTTCAAGGATCGATACAGACGGTTCGATTTGACACTTATTTCAAACAAAACGGAGAAGCAATTGCACGTGTCTTTCCGGTTGTACGATGACGGTGTCGCTTATCGCTATCGAATGGAGTGTCCGGGAGATAGTATCAGTGTGCTTTCTGAAACCGCATTGACTCGATTTCAAAAGGCGATGCGTTGTTGGTGGTCGTGGGCCGACTACAACACACTTGAAAAGGAAGTGTATTCGACTTCGTTGAAGGAAGCTACTCACGCAGCACTTCCATTTACCATCCGAATAGATTCTACTGCATATGTCAGTGTGCTGGAGGCGGGGATAGATGACTATACCACCATGACGTTCAGGCAACACGAAGTGGATACGGCAAGTTACCGCGTAAATCTGGTGCCCTGGGCGGATGGTGTCGCATTGCGTGTCAAGGACACGCTGAAATCGCCCTGGCGTGCATTTATTGTCTCATCGGATGCTGCGGGACTACTTTCATCCAACCTTGTGATGAATCTCAACGAGCCAGCTACTGGCGATTACTCCTGGGTCCGGCCTATGAAATACATCGGCATCTGGTGGGAGATGCACCTCGGGCTTTCAACTTGGAAAAAAGAAGGAGGAAGGCACGGTGCCACCACCGAAAATGCCATCAAGCATATCGATTTCGCCGGAGCGAATGGAATAGAGGGAGTCTTGGTCGAGGGTTGGAACACAGGCTGGGAGCGATGGGGCGAAAAAGACGCGTTCGATTTCACTTCGTGCTACGATGATTTCAAACTCGAAGCGGTCGCAAACTATGCTGCATTGCATCGTGTGCAGATCATCGGACATCACGAAACGGGTGGCGATGTGGTCTCTTACGAGCAAAGGATGGACAGTGCGTTTTCGTTGTATAGACGATTAGGTATTCGTTACGTCAAGACCGGATATGCCGGTCCGGTGAACCCTCCTACGGAATATCATCATGGACAATACATGGTCCGACACCTGAACAAGGTGATGCGGACTGCCGCACGTTATGGAATATGCATTGATGCACACGAGCCGGTAATTCCTTCGGGACTTGGACGCACTTATCCCAACCTGCTCACCTTCGAAGCTGTTCGTGGAATGGAGTGGAATGCATGGAGCAATGGCAATCCACCTGCGCATACGTGCATGATACCGTTCACTCGCGGCTTAGCGGGTCCGATGGACTACACGCCGGGTATTTTTGATATCAGGGAAGATAATTTCTCCTCGAAGCGGATTCCTTGGAACGGACTGGACAAAGGGAACAACTCGGTACATTCCACGCTGTCCAATCAACTTGCTTTGATGGTGGTGAATTACAGTCCGCTACAAATGGCGGCCGATTTGCCTGAAAATTATTCCGGACATCCTGCATTCGAATTCATCCGTAACATGCCTTCCACTTGGGATGAGTCGCGTGTGCTCTCGGCTTCCATAGGAGAATTCGTGATCGTAGCCAGACGCAAGGGAACTACCTGGTACGTGGCAGCTATCACCAACGAAAGATCCCGCTCGCTCAACTTATCCCTGGATTTTCTGCGAAAGGATCAGGATTATCAAATCGAAGCCTGCACGGATGCAGCTAATTCTCACTTCGAGAACGATCCGGAATCGTATATCATCCGTCGTTCTCAGTATTCGGCTGGTCAACCATTCGAATTGTGGATGGCGCCAGGAGGGGGCGAGTTGCTGGTCTTTTCGGAGCGCGCTCCCAATCGGATCAAGTGATTTATTTTTCTGTATAATTACCAAGTCATTCAAATGGCTGAATGCATTTTAATATTTCATCTAATAAATCAATCAACAACATGGACAACCAGAAAGTAGACCTTTTCCTGATGACTAATGCAAAGTTCTTCGAAGGCCATCATCTGCCGATGATCCGGGAGCGCTTGCTTCAAATGGATGATTCTAAATGGGTGATGGTACAATCCATCCAATTCAAAGACCCTACGACTATCCTCATCGTTTCGCTGCTTGCCGGTGGAATCGGCATCGATAGGTTCATGATCGGTGATACCGGCATGGGAATCGGAAAGTTGGTTACTTGTGGCGGCTTGGGCATCTGGGCGTTGGTGGACTGGTTCCTTATCATGGGTGCTACCAGAGAGAAGAACTTGCAAAACCTACAGCGTGTACTTTTCTGAGAACACCGGTTCCAAGAAGTTCGCTGTACTTTCCATCCTGGCATGTCTGACGGGCTACTGCTGGATTTTCGGTTTTTCTGAAGCCGGATGGCATCTGATGTGTCCATTCAAAGCGGTCACGGGTGTTGCATGCCCATCGTGCGGATCGACGCGTGCAGCCAAGGCGCTCTTCAGCGGAAGTTTATACGAGGTGTGGTCGATGAATCCACTCGGAGCGGTGGTGATTGTCCTGGTCACACTCTTCGCCACGATATCCATGTATGATTTAGTCAACGGAACTGCTCATGCAATATCCTGGTACCGGAAACTGGAGGGAAGCATATCAAGAAAACCAGTAGTCGGGTTGATGGCTTTACTGCTACTGCTCAATTGGATATGGAGTCTGGAGAAGGGGATTTGAGACACTACGTGCCGAATGACTCGGAAGCTGAAAAAGCCTCTTTCAGTTATCTTATGTCATTGGTTGCGTTCATGGCCGGACTACCATTGCCGATCATCAACCTGGCATCATCGGTATTCTTTTACCTAGGAAACAGGACGTCTTCCTATTATGTCCGCTGGCATTGCACCAATGTGTTGGTATCCCAGTTTTCGGTTTTCCTCTTGAATTCAATCGGCTTTTGGTGGACGATATCCGTCCTCCTCGGCGATCGGCAGATGACGGATACATGGATCGCCTATCTCATCCTGGTGATCGCTGTCAATCTGGTAGAAATGGTTGTCACCATCCGTGCAGCCATCAGAACCAGAAAAGGAGAATACATCAGATGGTGGTTGATCAGTGATATTGCTGACAGGATTTGCACTCCCTGAGATGAAAAAAATAGTTTTACGAGGATCATTGATCGTAGTGCTGTTCATTTCGGCATGGCAAGCGCTTTCGCTGATTCATTGGATTCGCGTTCTTGGAATCGAGCGATTCCAGCAGGAATCGCTCGAGCAGTTGAGCGATTTATTTTGGAATACGTTGTCTGGAACTCAACAGGAGGTGGACGATCCGGTTGTTACCGCTCCAATCGATAGCATTCTTGATAAGATCTGCACGGCCAACGGTCTTGATCGATCCATTGTCAAGGCTCATTTGGTGTTGAGTGAAGAGGTGAATGCCTGCGCCCTGCCTGGAGGACACCTGGTTGTTTTTTCCGCACTGATAAAAGATTGTAAAAGTGCCAATGAGCTTGCAGGAGTGCTGGCACATGAAGTCGGACATATAGAAAAGGGCCATGTGACAAAAAAATTGATCAGAGAATTCGGCACGTCCGTGCTCGTATCGGTTTCTTCCGGTAAGGCGGATCTGCCCATGATCAAAGAAATGTTGGGGTCGTTGACCGGTTCAGCATACGATCGTGCTTTCGAGCGTGAAGCCGATCTCACAGCCGTCACCTATTTGAACACGTCCGGAATCGATCCGGCGGGATTTGCGGACTTCATGGACAGGGTTTCAAAAGAGGAGCCGAGTACATTTTCCTGGATGGCATCGCATCCGGATGCCAAGGAGCGTGCAGCCTACATCAGGGCCAAGCGAAGTGAAAATTCCAGCCTGTATGTTGATGTCATTAGCGATTCTGTCTGGACTGCCTGGCGCTCAACGGTCGATTCCCTTTCCTTTCAGGAAAAATGAAAAAAACACAACGGCGATATACTACGTTTGATCGGCACCTCCGTGTGCGGACGTCGAAGATCCCCGGTTCAGGCAAGGGATTATTCACCACCGTTGATATTCCGAAGGGGGCTTTTGTTACGGAATACCGCGGACGACTTTGCAAGTGGTCGAAGGTGAAGGATCAGGATGGATACAATGGCTATATTTTCAAACTGAACAATACCTGGGCGATAGATGCGCTTGGTACACTTACTGCGAAAGGGCGCTATGCGAACGATGCTCGCGGGTTGAATCGACTTGCAGGGTGCAGGAACAACTCCGAGTATGTGACGCGCGGGAAACGTTGCTTCATCGCCACGACCCGCAGAATCAGGAAAGGGGAGGAGCTGTTCGTAGACTATGGTCAGGCCTATTGGAGACTGATAAAGAAGCTGCTCGGTAAAGGGTTGATTTGATCCTGTCGATTCGGTCGAGTATGCCAGACAAGTTCCTTCCATAAAACAATGTTGCAGTTCCGTCTGTTATTAGGCTGTAAACTGATTTAATGGAGCCTGGGAAAAGCGCTCTTCCGAACAAGGAGGGCGCTTTCCTGTTTCTAACATTCTGATCATTCAACTGTTGGATTACAAGCATGAAACGTCTTCGCCATCACCCCGCAGCAGTAACTCACCAGGCAATACGTCCTTCGGGTGGAATAAATCAACTGTTTTCCTTCGAAAAATCGCCTGTTTGGCCTTTGCCTGGACTTGGTTCGGGCAAATGTAGCCCTGAAATGGCTACATTTGAGGAATCAGACCGAACAATGGAATACCCTCCCGGCCACCTCTTGGATAATATCCGAATTCCCGAAGACCTTCGCAGGTTGCCGGAGAGAGAACTCGAGCAGGTGTGTCGTGATTTGCGCGACTACATCATCGATGTGGTTTCTGTCAATGGCGGCCACTTTGGCGCCTCCCTCGGCGTAGTAGAGCTGACCGTCGCGCTGCATTATGTTTTCAATACCCCTGACGATCAGTTGGTATGGGATGTAGGGCATCAGGCGTATGGACACAAGATCCTCACGGGTCGCCGCGAGGTTTTTCATACCAACAGGATTTACAAAGGCATCAGCGGTTTCCCGAAACGCAGCGAAAGCGAATACGATACCTTCGGAGTGGGACACTCATCAACCTCCATTTCCGCTGCATTGGGTATGGCAGTCGCATCGAGGTTGAAAGGAGAGCACGACCGTCAGCACGTAGCCATCATCGGCGACGGTGCCATGACGGCAGGTCTTGCTTTCGAAGCACTCAATCACGCAGGCGTCGAGAACTCCAATTTGCTGGTCATCCTGAATGACAACTGCATGAGCATCGATCCTAATGTAGGAGCGCTCAAAGAATATTTGACGGACATCACCACCTCTCACACCTATAACAAGGTCAAAGACGAAGTGTGGAAGCTGTTGGGGAAGATTTCGAAATTCGGACCCAATGCGCAGGAGATCGTTTCCAAAGTGGAGAACGGGATAAAGACCACGCTCCTGCAACAGAGCAATCTTTTCGAGTCGTTGCGCTTCCGTTATTTTGGTCCGGTCGACGGACACGATGTGAATCGTCTGGTGAAGGTGATGCGCGACTTACGCGACATCCCCGGACCGAAGATCCTTCATTGTCTGACAGTGAAAGGCAAAGGATACGAACTCGCCGAAAAAGACCAGACCAAGTGGCATGCGCCCGGATTGTTCGATAAGATCACCGGAGAAATCTTTAAGCCCAAAGTCGAAGCGCCACAACCACCGAAGTATCAGGACGTGTTTGGACACACCTTGGTCGAACTGGCTGAAAAGAACCCAAAGATCATAGGAGTCACCCCGGCGATGCCATCCGGATCTTCCATGAATATCATGATGAAGGCGATGCCTGACCGCGCTTTCGATGTCGGTATCGCGGAGCAACATGCTGTTACGTTCTCAGCCGGGATGGCTACTCAAGGCATGGTGCCTTTCTGTAATATCTACTCTTCTTTCATGCAGCGTGCTTACGATCAGGTCTTACACGATGTGGCGCTGCAGAATCTGCATGTGGTGTTCTGTCTGGACCGTGGTGGCTTAGCCGGAGCGGATGGACCTACACATCATGGTGCTTTCGATATCGCGTACTTCCGCTGTATTCCGAATATGATTGTAGCTGCTCCTATGAACGAAGAAGAGCTGCGTAATCTCATGTATACGGCTCAACTGCCTGAAACCAATGCGCCTTTTTCCATCCGTTATCCCCGGGGCAATGGTGTCATGGTCGATTGGCGTCAGCCACTCCGTGCTCTGTCGATCGGAACGGGAAGGAAAATCTGTGATGGTGAAGAAGTCGCCATCTTGACGATCGGGCATCCAGGTAATTTTGCTGTCAAGGCATGCAAGGAACTTGCTAATGAAGGCGTGTACCCGGCGCATTACGACATGAGGTTCGTAAAGCCATTGGACGAAGCGATGCTGCATGAAGTGTTCAAGAAATTCAAAAAGGTCATCACTGTCGAAGATGGTTGTATCCAAGGAGGATTCGGAACAGCTGTAGCGGAGTTTATGCTCGACCATGGATATTCCTCCAGAATCGTTCGCCTTGGAATCCCCGACCGTTGGATCGAGCACGGCGAGCAGAAGGAGTTATATGCAGAATGCCATTTTGATGTCGAGGCGATTAAATCAGCTGTCCGACAAATGGCCGAGACACCTGCATTGGTCTAAGAATTTACAGGAAATTTCAGACACTTCCGATCCTTTCGTCTGATTATCAGGCCTTTTTCATATATTGTTTTATCTTTTCATCATGATCGTGACCATTGGTCCTTCTGTGAGTTTTCGTCGTGCCCTTCAATGGCTGACTTCGTGTTGCATCTTGTTGAATGCCTCCATTGTGGTTGGTCAATCCTCCTTGCCTGGAGGCTCTGCAGATAACAGATTCGGGCAGTTTGCCCCACATCCTGGTGTCATTGAAAGTAGCGCTACTCCTGAATTACGTTCTGCATTTTTACCACCTGCAAACGATGATTGCAATTCAGCGGCACCCCTGACAGTAAACGCTGCCTGTACCAGTGGAACAACCGATCAGGGTACCGTCCAGGCTGGGGAGTCCACAACCCCTGGCTGTGTTACCAGTGCTTTCACCCAAACGGTTTGGTATCGGTTTGTAGCCACTTCGACCACGATGTT
>JBJTRB010000183.1:0-22558 GCA_046075925.1 Bacteroidota bacterium
CGGCAACGCTGGCTGGACAATGACTTCGCGGGGATGACCTGGTCGTTGAGGAAGCAATTCGCCGCTCTCGACTTCATGGCCGGCGGATCTTCGTCCTATTATGAAGGGCATCATTTCGGAAAAATCATCTGGCAGAATTACAACATCCTGCCGTATGAACCTTTCGATTACTACGAAGACCAAGCCCGTAAAAGCGATCAGAACATTTTTGTAAAAGCCAATTGGAATTTCACCGAGCGGTGGTTCCTGATGGGCGATGCTCAGCTGCGTTATGTGGACTACAGTTTCACCGGGAATGACGTTGCCGGGAATCCACTTCCATCCGAAGTGGCGCTCACCTTTTTCAATCCGAAGGTTGGCATCACCTTCGTACCCAACACGTGGCATCGCTTCCATCTGTATGCTGGCGTCGGACAGAAGGAGCCGGTGCGCGACGATTATCTGGCTTCTACACCCAACTCTCGCCCCGAACCGGAACTGTTATTCGATTACGAAGCAGGATACCGGTACAACGGTCATCGCACTGCATGTGGCGTAAACGTTTACTTCATGGACTATGCGCGTCAGCTTGTCTTGAATGGAAGCATCAATGACGCAGGTGAATATGTCCGCGAAAGCATCGGGAACAGTTACCGTGCAGGAATAGAATTGGATGCTGTATGGGCACCGGTCGTCAAATGGCAGCTACAAGGCAACCTCACCTTGTCCCGCAACCGCATCCGTAACTATACGGACTATGTCTACGATAACGCATCCGCAAGCACCCTGTTGATCAACCTGCCCAACACGGCTATCGCTTACTCACCCGAAATCATCGGTTCTGCACTCCTCACCTGGAAGCCGGTCAAAAGTCTGAGCTTGACTCTTACCGGAAAATATGTTGGCGACCAATACCTGGACAACACCGAGAACAGCGAAAGGAAACTGAACGACTACTTAGTGAACGATCTCCGGGTCGAATGGTCTCCGACTGTGAAAGCGATCAAGCAGCTGACGTTCAGAGGTTGCATTTACAACCTGACCGATCGGATGTACAGCGCCAACGGTTACACCTATTACGGCAATTACTATTTCCCGCAAGCAGGAATCAATTTCATGGGGGGAATTACCGTGGGTTTCTGATTGAATCCACGTGCGCTCAGTTCTTGCAGTTGCACGAAGGAGACATGTAGACTTTAGCTGACTTCACCACCAACTGATCGATACGCGTCTGTTCTTCCTGCGTGAAAAGTATGCCACGTAATTCCAGTAAGCGCAAGTTCTGGAGTTTGCCTATTTCGTCGGGGACTTCCTCCAATTCATTGTCCCACAACTCAAACACTTCCAAAGAAGAAAGCTCTCCGATGGATTCAGGAAGATATTGGATACGGTTCCTGTTCAAACCTAAATAAACCAAAGAGGTCAGGTTGCCGATTTCCGAAGGCAGGGAATCCAGCTGATTGTTGGAAAGGTCGAGCGATTGCAATCCGGTAAGACGACCGATTTCAGCGGGTAAAACTGAAATCTTATTCCTGCTCAGATCCAATTCCTTGAGGTTGGGGAAGTCGAACACCTCTTTTGGAACCTCAGTCAATCGACGGTTTTTCAAGCTGAGAATCTGAACATCCTGTGGAGCAGGCAACGCCTCTTCCAATGTTTTGTAAACATGAAGGGCCGGATCCGCTTCCGATCGCTGAGCGAATACGACCTGCACAGCAAGTGATTGAAGGAATAAAAATGAAATCAGTAGACGAACCATCCTGAACAGGAAACGTCAAGAAAGCAATTTTGTTGCAATCCGGCGATCCTCCTCCATCAACACCTTCAACTCTTCAAGTGACGCCACTTTTTGGTCGCCCCGGATACGGTGCATCATCCGCACCCTGACCGGTTCGCCGTAAATGTCCCGGTCAAAATCGAATAAGTTCACTTCGATGACTCTGCGAGTGCCTCCGAGTACAGGACGGTTGCCGATATAAAGCATGCCGAGATGACTATTTCCGGACACTTCCGCATGCACCGCATAAATACCGTCGGCAGGCACAAGTTTATACGATTCCATCAGCGAAAGATTGGCAGTCGGGAAGCCGAGCGTCCTTCCGATCCGATCGCCTTGAACAACGTTTCCTTCCAAGGTGAAATCATGACCCAATAATTGATTGGCCAAGCCGACGTCACCGCTCATCAATGCATTTCGGATTTTTGTCGAACTCACCGACACTTCATCGATCTGCTGAGGTGGGATTTCCTCCAGCTTGAACCCGTAAACAGTTGCCATCTCTTCCAGGTCGCGGTAGGAGCCTTCCCTGTTCCTGCCGAAATGATGATCGTATCCGATCACCAGCGTATGCAAGCCGATACGTTGAACCAGCAGGTCACGGACGAACTCGACTGCAGACAGACGGGAGAACTCGACATTGAAAGGCTGCACAACCAGATGATCGACACCATAATAAGCAAGTAAACGCTCCCGCTCCGACAAAGTGGTCAGCAGCCGGATGCCATTGTCTTCCGGTTGCAATACCATGCGCGGATGAGGAAAAAAAGTCATTACTACCGACTCGCCACCCTCCGCATCTGCGATTTCACGTAACCGTTGGATGATGCGTTGGTGACCGACATGGACACCATCGAACGTTCCGATGGTAACAATCGCCTTGGAAAGACGGCCGAATTCTTCTAATGATCGATAAATCTTCACGTACCCGCGTTTCGGACGCAAAAATACAACCTTGAATCGAGCCAACTCCCATATCCATCGTATTGTAGATCAGGATTGCTTAAACAAGGGTTTCTAAGTAGTTTCGCACTCCATTTTCCAAACAAACGAACATGTCAGGAACAAAAATCACCATGACGGGCGGACTGCTAAATGTCCCGAACGATCCCATCATCCCATTCATCGAAGGCGACGGCACCGGCCGTGACATCTGGAAAGCATCTGTACGTGTTTTGGATGCCAGCGTAGCCAAAGCCTATGGAGGCGCGAAAAAAATAGTTTGGAAAGAAGTATTGGCCGGCGAAAAAGCCTTTAACCAGACTGGTAGTTGGCTCCCAGATGACACCCTCGATGCCTTCAAGGAATACATCGTTGGTATAAAGGGTCCGCTGACCACGCCCGTCGGAGGTGGTATCCGCTCACTGAACGTGGCGCTTCGTCAGATCCTGGACCTGTATGTTTGCCTTCGTCCCGTACGTTGGTTCGAAGGTGTGCCTTCACCTGTCAAGAATCCGGGTGCTGTGGACATGGTGATATTCCGTGAAAACACGGAAGACATCTATGCAGGCATCGAGTTTACGGCAGGATCACCAGAAGCCAAAAAGGTGCTCGACTTCCTTGAAAAAGAATTCCCGAAAGAGTTCAATAAGATCCGTTTCGGAACGGAAGCGAAAGCAGCGGAGTTCAACAGCATGGCTGGAAGCAACGAAGCAGCGCAGTTGATGGTCGGCCTCGGACTGAAACCCGTATCCAAGCTCGGCTCCGAACGCTTGATCAGCTCAGCCATCGACTACGCCATCCGGCATGGCCGCAAGTCGGTCACCCTCGTTCACAAGGGCAACATCATGAAGTTCACCGAAGGCGCTTTCCGCGATTGGGGATATGCCATCGCGGAAAAGCAGTTCGGCGACAAAGTGTATACCTGGTCGCAGTGGGAACGCACCAAGAAAGAAAAGGGCGAAGCTGCAGCGAATGATGAACAGAAATCTGCGCTTGCCTCCGGCCGCATCCTTGTGAAAGATGCCATTGCCGATATCACCCTGCAGCAGATTCTGACCCGTCCGGAAGACTTTGATGTGATCGCCACCCTCAACTTGAACGGCGATTATTTGAGTGATGCTCTGGCTGCTCAGGTCGGCGGTATCGGCATCGCTCCTGGTGCCAACATCAACTATGTTACCGGTCACGCCATTTTCGAAGCCACCCACGTTACGGCTCCGAAATATGCCGATCAGGATAAAGTGAATCCGGGATCGGTGATTCTTTCGGGCGCTATGATGCTCGAACACCTTGGTTGGACTGAAGCTGCCAACCTGATCTACTCCGGCATGGAGAAGAGCATTGCGGCCAAGCGTGTCACCTATGACTTCGAACGATTGATGGCCGGCGCCACCTTGTTGAAGTGTTCCGAGTTCGGCGACGAGATCATCCGCAACATGTAAAACTGAAACGAAAATGCTACAAAAGACGGTCGGTATTCCTGACCGTCTTTTTTTTGACCGGTTGTACGTTTTTACTCAATCGTTACCTTTGGAACAATGGTTTTCGGAGCAATCATCAAACAAGGTCTGCGACTTGGCACCAAAGTCAAGTTGCGTACCATTTCTCCTGCTCGTCAACAGGCAAGGGAACTCCGTCGACTACTTTCCAAGGCACGCGACACTTCCTTCGGAAGGCAGTATGGATTCGATCGCATACTGAGCAGTTCGGACATGACAGCCACTTTCCAGGAATCGGTACCCTTCCACAACTACAATTCCATGCACGATGGCTGGTGGAATCGTTGCCTTCAGGAAGAAGAGAACGTGTGCTGGCCTGGTTACGTGAAGTATTTCGCATTGTCTTCCGGCACATCCGAGTCGGCCAGCAAACACATCCCGGTAACCCGCGACATGATCAAGTCGCTGAAGAAAGCCAGCATCCGGCAGATAGTCACCCTGGGTAAATACGATCTTCCTGCCGAGTTCTTTGAAAAAGGAATCTTGTGGCTGGGCGGAAGCACCGATCTTCAAAAGCAAGGTGGCTACTACGAAGGGGACGTCAGCGGCATTTCCGCCCGTCGGGTACCCATTTGGTTTCAGCGCTACTACAAGCCCGGAAAAAAACTGCGAAAGGAAAAAGATTGGAACCAGAAGCTGGAGGAAATCACAAGACAAGCCAAAGATTGGGATATCGGTATCATCACCGGTGTGCCTTCCTGGGTACAGTTGCTATTCGAAAAGATCATTGACCGCTACGGCGTGAAGAGCATCCATGAAATCTGGCCCAACCTCCGCATTTACCTGCATGGCGGTGTGTCTTTCGAGCCTTACCGCCGGGCGTTCGATCGGTTCTTCACCAACAAGGTGCATTACATAGAAGTATACCCCGCTTCCGAGGGGTTCATCGCGTTCCAATCGGAGCCGGATGTGCATCACATGAAGATGATCCTGAATAACGGTATCTTCTATGAGTTCGTCCCCTTCGATGAGAAACACTTCGATGGGAATGGAGAAATACGAACGGATGCCGTTGCGCTCACCATCGACCAGGTGAAGACAGGTACTGACTACGCGATTTTACTCAGCACATGTGCCGGTGCATGGCGCTACCTGATCGGAGATACGATCCGTTTCACCGATGTGGAGAAAGCAAAGATCGTGATCACCGGTCGTACCAAACATTTTCTCAGTCTGGTCGGCGAGCATCTTTCCGTCGACAACATGAACCGAGCGGTCGACCGTCTCTCGGATGAGTTCGGTGTCGAGCTGTCCGAATTCTGCGTGGCCGGAGTTCCCTCCGAAGGATCGTTCGCTCACCATTGGTATATCGGCATCAATCATAATACTGTGCCTGACAAGACAGCGCTGTCAAAAAGATTGGATGAAATCCTGAAGGAACTGAACGACGATTATGCGGTCGAACGCGGATCCGCGTTGAAGGATCCCCAGTTGGATATCGTTCCGGTGGAACGTTTTTATGCATTCATGACCACCAAAGGGAAAATGGGCGGGCAGAACAAATTCCCCCGCGTGATGAAGGCGACACAGTTCGAAGAGTGGAAATCGTTCCAGTCGCAAGGCTAAGGTACCATCGCACACTGCATTTTACGATTGCATCATTTCGCTTGAGCGAGTTCGTTAAAGCTCAACCAACTATTTTTCTGCATGGTTACGACTCCCTAATTGAAAGATCGGGGCAGACACGGTAACCAATTTCGGATTGGCGACTACAGCTTTATTTTCACGATAAAATGGTCCAGGCGAAGTTTCATGGATAACACCACTGGTGTTGCACCTAAAAACAGACGTCGTTTTCCCGAATAGAGAATTTTGGTTTAAAAAATCATCCCTGAAATTCAAAAAACAGCCATTCAATTGATTAATGGCCTTTTTATAAGGCAGTTACGAATGTTGAATAAAAACGACCATCAACTTAAACAAAACCCCATGTCGGTTGTTCCTTACTCAACAAACCAAAACCTCCAAACAAATGGAACACTTGACTATTGCGAATGACAACTACGTCGCATTTACGTTCTTCATCGGAACGATGGCCATGATGGCCGCGGCGGTATTCTTTTTCCTGGAGTTGAACAATACTCCAAAACAATGGCGCACGTCGGTGCTCGTATCAGGGCTGATCACCTTCATCGCTGCCGTGCACTACTATTACATGCGCGGTTACAATCTGGAAACAGGTGATTCACCGACCTTTTTCCGCTACGTGGATTGGTTATTGACCGTTCCACTGATGTGCGTTGAGTTCTATCTGATCACCAAGAAAGCAGGCGCAAAACAGAACCTGCTTTGGAAAATGATTCTTGCTTCTGTGATCATGCTTGTAACGGGTTACTGGGGTGAAGCAGGCTTGGGTAATGCCACCGTATGGGGTACGCTCAGTGCAATCGCTTACTTCTACATCGTATACGAAGTGTGGATGGGCGATGACAAGAAACTCGCCACCAGCGCTGGAACCGCAGTAGCTCAGGCAAACACCGCACTCGGTTGGTTTGTCCTCGTAGGTTGGGCTATCTACCCGCTCGGCTACCTTGCTGGTACTGCCGATGGTCAGTGGTATTCCGCTTTCGGCAACCTCGGCCTGAACATGGATATCATCTACAACATCGGTGATGCAGTGAACAAGATCGGTTTCGGTCTGGTCATCTACGCATTGAGCCGCAAAGAGGCATAATAAGTCACAGCAAAGGGGAGCACCAACATGCTCCCCTTTCTTTTTTCAATCGAACAATGTCAAACGCAATCGGACTTTCTTCGCTGAAATCAAGAATGGATATGAAATCCATTCTATCAGGAGATTTCCCTGCATCCATCGTTGCGTTTTTATTTTTCATCATCGGAACATTTTCATCCGATCTGTTGCAATTACTATCCGCACCATTCCTCGCCATAGGTTTTATCTTTCCGGGAATGGCGCACGGATCACTTGATCTGCACGTGATGAACAGGTGTGCCGATCGGCGAATCGCCAATCGCACGCTCCTGATAGCCTACATCGTTTGTGTACTTTCGGTCATCCTGCTCTGGTCATTCTCGCCCCGACTGATTTTTCTTCTATTCCTGCTCAACTCTGCCTATCATTTCGGTGAAACGGATCTGCGTGCTGTGCAGGTACAAGGCCGTTTGCGGAACCTGGTGTATGGAGTCGTTGTATTAACCATCCTTTTCGTCACACACCTCGAGGAAACCGCTGGCTATTTTCTCTCCTTCGGCATCAAGATGCCAAGTGCTGATCCTTTTACCTTAACGCTGATCGGACTCCTGGTTGCCGGACTGCTTATCGCCTCGTCGCTTGTTTACTTGAGAAACAACCGCCTATTGGATGTCATCATCGTACTTGCAATCGGTTCACAATTGCCCCTGCTCTTGGCATTCGGGATCTATTATATCCTTGTCCACAGTCGTAGTGCATGGAAAGATCTCAGCACTGAGTTAGCCTTGGACGATCGGAGCATGCTTCGTTTGGCGACGCCTTTCACCTTAGCAGGTTGTCTGCTATTGGTGGCCGTTTACCTGGTCTTCCGGACCTATTCCGGACTTTTCAGTGATCCATTAGCACTGACCGTTGCCGGTCTTGCAGCCATTACGCTCCCGCACACCATTTCGATGTCCATTTTTTACAGGCATTTCAGTCACACTAAACCTTCGTATAAGGCCTGAATGAAAAATCCCGCGATAAACGCGGGATGGATGAGTGAACACTACAGGATTCGAACCTGTGACCCCTACCCTGTCAAGGTAGTGCTCTAAACCAACTGAGCTAAGTGTCCTTTAGAAGGGATGCAAAGATAACCAGCCAAGACAGCTTGTGCAAATGCCTGAAAAACCCATTACGAATTCGGTCGGAGTTCAAATTCAATGATTTGCGACCAGAAAAAGAAAATCGCTCTTCAAAGCAGCGAGCGCAGGATCATTTCCAGTCCGAAACCGATAAGCACCAGCCCGGTAGCGATGTTGAGCCGGTGCACGAGCTTGTCGGTCAATAAACGCTTCAACCGTTTTGCGAGATAACACTTCAGCAGGTCGATGCTGAAAACGGTTCCGACCACGGATCCGAAGAACATCATTTCATGCAATGAGGTGTAATGCTCCCGCGAGGCGACGATTCCGACTACGCTCAGCCAGAATAGCAGCACCATCGGATTGAGCGTGTTCAACATGAAACCCTTCAGGAGGTATTGCGCATGCACTGCGCTGCGTGTATCCTCTAGGTCTTTCGCACGCGTTTTTTTTAAGAGTTGGAAAATTCCGAAACAGATGAGCACCGCGCCTCCGATCACTGCCATTTTGCCTTTGTGGCTTTCCAACAGGTTGAGCTGGGCAGCAAACTGATAGCACACGAAAATCAACAAGGAATCACTGACAAAAACGCCCAGTGCAAAATGAACACCAGCCTTGAAGCCTTCCTGGATGCTTGTTTGAAGCAGCGTGAAAAACACGGGACCCAGCATGAAAGCCAATGCAAGCCCGAAAGTGAATCCACTGAAAATCGGTTCCAATCCCATCTCGGTCAAAAGTACCAAAAACGGCCCATTCGACCCGAAAGCAATCACCCCTATTGTCGCAGGGTAATTTCGTAGCTTTGGACATCGTGAGAAACGCGCCTCCATTGCTACGAATCGAACCCTTGAAGGGCTACTCCTTCGTGGATCAATCGCTTGCTTCCGGCCAGTCCGGCGCATGTGATTTGTATATCCATGTCGCTGCCGGCGCATTGTCTTTTGCTGCCAGAGAGCGCTCATCCAAACGATTCCTCGGAGCAGAGTGCATCGTGGAAACCGAAAAGGTGACCTCGTCACTGCCTGATCAGATCAGAAAGCAGTTGGCTGAGAGCACACTGGTCTCACTGGGAGGATATCGGTCCGTACGTATCGCTATTGCCAACACCTTCACCACGCTGGTGCCCGCTGCGCTCTTCCGCGCAGGCGATGAACAATCTATTTTCGGCTTGTCTGTGACACGGAACGACCTGGTTGTTGGTGCTGTAAAAGTCCACTCATTTGACACGCAGTTGGTGCACGGCATCCAGCCCGAAATCTGCTCCCTTTTGCTGCAGCTTTTCCCTGGAGCAACCTTGACCAACGCACTGGCTCCGCTATTGGAGTTCCAAACGACCATCAGCAACGGTCGGCGCGAGCCTGTGATGCAGCTTGTCAGTCATCCCGACCAACTGACCATCATCGTCTCAAAAGGCAAACAACTCCTTTTCGCTAATTCATTTTCAACCAAGGATGCCGAAGAAGCCGCTTATTACACCTTGTTTTCTGCAGGGCAGCTCGACTTGGACCTGTCGCAGTTGCTTGCTGTATTGCACGGCACACCGTCGAGTTGTGAGGAATTACGCGGACGATTGCTACCTTATTTACCAGGACTTACCGATCCGGAGCGCATCTCTTTTGTCAACCTTTGTAAAGGTTTGCAGCAGCTTCCTGCAGCCGCATTATTACCAGTACTGACCATCGACCTGTGCGCATAATCGGCGGAAGCCATAAAGGAAGGATGATTCATGCACCAGGCAATCTGCCGGTGCGACCCACTACCGATTATGCAAAAACCGGCCTGTTCAACCTCTTGAACAACCGGATCGATTTTGAAGACCTTCACGTGCTCGACTTGTTTGCCGGAGCGGGTGGCATCACCTTCGAGTTCGCCTCCAGAGGTGCTGCGGAAGTCACCTCCGTTGATCGCCATCACCATTGTGTTCGGTTCATCCAACAGGCTGCCCGCGAAATGTCTTTATCGATGGTAAGAGCGATAAAAGCCGACGTTTTCCGATTTCTGCGTGGAACCAGTCGAGCCTACGACGTGGTTTTTGCCGACCCGCCCTTCGATCTTGCCGAGCGGGAAGAATTGGTCAAATCGGTTCTGGAAAATGGCTGGGTACGACCAGGAGGATGGTTTGTGCTGGAGCATCCCTCCAAAGAGGATGCGTTGTGGGAGAAAAAAGGCGAAACACGGCAGTATGGGAATTGCTCATTCACCTTCTTCCGTCGCCAGGATCAACCAGCCGAACAATAAGTCACTTATATTTGTCGAGCATGGAAAAAAGAATCGCTGTTTTCCCCGGGTCGTTCGACCCCATCACCAAAGGGCACGAAAGCATCGTACGACGTTGTCTTCCTCTGTTCGACGAAATCGTGGTGGGCATCGGCTACAACTCCAACAAACACTACTATTTCTCGCAGGAGCGAAGGGAACACTTCATCCAAAAGACCTTTGAAGGGGATGCTCGTGTGAAAGTGATGCGCTACAGCGGCTTGACGGTCGATTTCTGCAAAGAGATCGGCGCTCGCTTCATCCTGCGTGGGCTGCGCACTTCGGCCGATTATGAATTCGAGCGTGCCATCGCGCAAATGAACAGGTCCATGTCGCCCGATATCGAAACCATTTTCGTTGTCGCTGATCCGGCCTTGTCGCACATCTCTTCCACCATCGTCAGAGACATCCTGCTCTACCAAGGAGACATATCCGCGTTCGTCCCCGAAGCGGTGCGACTTTGATTTTTCAGTTGACGAAATATTTTTCCAGAAGATCGCGCACCGAATTGTAGGTGTCGCCATACACCTTGTCGCGCACTTGCGACTCGGTCATCCAAACCGCCAGTTCGATGTCCTCTTCCGCCTGCGGCACCAGGTCGCGATCGGACGTGTTCATGCGGTACCAATGTGTTTTCTTGAGCACATTCTTGCCCCGCTCGGTATAGGTATGGAAGGTGATTCCGATGGGATGACCCAGCTCGACTTGTTTCAAGCCGCACTCTTCCATCACCTCCCTCACCGCTGCATGCTCTGGTGTCTCGTCGTAATCCAACTTGCCTTTCGGTAAATCCCACTTGCCTCGCCGGCGGATGACCAGGATACACCCTTCACCGTCATCCACAACACCACCTGCTGCCACGGACAAGGTGAATTGACCGACAAACCTCATCCAAGAAGCATGCGGATCATTACAGAGATAGACAACAGCAGTCGGTGCCGCTTTACCTGAAAGTTGATCAAGCAACTGTGGGAATGTCAAATCTTCTTCGGCAGCAATCAGTGCTCCGGGTTGCAGTCGATGTGCGCCCGCCTCTTTCATGGAAAGAAAGCTGATGGGCCGGTCGTTCACGTAGGCAAGATATCCGCTCATTTGAAGGTGAAGTTAGTGATAAGAAGGGAGTCTCTTCCTGGCAATTGCTTACCTTCGCACCATGCCATTGAAAGACGACACCGCTCATCTGATCGCTGATTATCTGTTGCAAGTAAAAGCGGTACGGTTACAGCCTGAACAGCCTTTCACCTGGGCTTCAGGATGGAAATCCCCGATCTACTGCGACAACCGTGTGACACTTTCTCACCCTAAGATCAGGACCTTCATCCGACAAGCGTTGGTGAAGGCTATCGAAGAAAAATTCGGCCGACCCGATGTGATTGCAGGAGTAGCCACTGCTGCCATTGCTCAAGGCGCACTCGTAGCTGAGGCCATGGGTGTTCCATTCATTTACGTACGCTCCTCACCCAAGGACCATGGCCGTCAGAACCTGATTGAAGGAGAAGTGCTTCCGGGACAGTCCGTAGTCGTGATCGAGGACCTGATCAGTACCGGCAGCAGTTCGCTCAAAGCTGTCAACGCATTACGCGAAGCGGGCTGCCAAGTGAAAGGGATGGCTGCGGTTTTCACCTACGGCTTTCCCGCTGCTGAACAGAATTTCCGCAACGAAAATTGTCCGTTGCTCACCTTGTGCGACTATCCTGTTTTGTTGGAAAAAGCCATCGAGACCAAATCGATCGAAGCCAAGCATCTGGAGACGCTACAACAATGGCGTGAACATCCTGATACTTGGAAGTAGGTCATCTACACACTGAAAAATGACACGCATCACCTCTGATAAAGTGCTTCTGGAGAAATCGGCCAAGGAAATTTTCTCCTTCCTTTCCGACTTCAATAATTTCGAGAAGCTGATGCCGGAGCAAGTGACGAATTGGAAGTCCACGGCCGAGGAATGTTCCTTTACCGTTTCCGGAATGGCCTCCTTGGGCATGAAGATCACCGAGAAGACTCCGGACACGCTGATCAAAGCCGTCAAGCATGGTTCGGCGCCATTCGATTTCACCTTATCCTGTCTGATTGAAGACCAGTCACCCGGTTGCCAGGTCCAATTGCAATTCGATGCCGACCTGAACCCGATGCTGAAAATGATGGCCGAGCGTCCGCTCACCAATTTTCTCAATCTGCTGACCCAGAAGCTGAAAGCGATCTGATTTTTTACCGGTAGGCCACCTCCCGGAAAGCGAAGGGTTTCTCAGTCCCGTTTTTATATTCGATGACCAATCGGCCGATTGCATCGATGCCTTTGATACGTCCTTCAAACTCTTCACCTGCCGATTCATACCGGGCCCATTCGCCTTTTCGATACAGTCTATTCAAGTAGACATCCAGCAGACCCGCATGATCGCCGCGCTGAAGTTGCAGGTACCTTTTTTCCAATTGATTGCAGAGAATATGCAGTACATCGTCCAGAGGAGACATTTGCCCTTTCACCTGCGCGATTGAAACGGGAATCGGGATATCGGAAGGAAAATCGACTTGGTTCACATTCAAGCCTATTCCGATGATGGATTGCCTGACTGCATTTGAGAGCACAACATTCTCCGGAAGTATTCCGGCCACCTTCCGATCGTGGAGGTAAACATCGTTGGGCCATTTGACGGTCGCCTCGGCACCAGAGAGGATAGTCACTGTTTCACAGACTGCCAGAGAAGCGAACAGCTGCAAGTGGAACACCCGATCGGCGGAGAGGGATGAGGGATAAAACA
Source organism: Bacteroidota bacterium (assembly GCA_046075925.1). Taxonomy (GTDB): domain Bacteria; phylum Bacteroidota; class Bacteroidia; order AKYH767-A; family 2013-40CM-41-45; genus Pollutiaquabacter. The sequence continues at coordinate 12,993 of JBJTRB010000183.1, forward strand.
AAAAGCTGCACAATAGGTTGGCTCCGGTTTGGCTGTGCCAGCGATTGCCTGCCTGCCCCTTGCCACCGTGCTGGTACAGAGTGGTTACCACCGAACCTTCCGGCAGTTTTCCATTGCGCTGCGCTGCTGCCAGATAGTCGTTGGTGGAGGCCAATTCCTCAAATCGAAGTCGGTTGCGACCTGTGAATAATGTTGTTAACTCCATGAGCCGATCAGCGAACCTTGAATGTGTTTTTATGGCTAATTTCCATGGTACGAAAACGGGCGAGACCCGAGATCATTTTTAGCACGAAAACTCCCTGAATGGCCATTAAAAAGACGGTTTCAACGGCAAAAGCTACGAAAAAACCCATCAAGAAGATCGATCCGACCCTGACATTAAGGGACGCAGTAGTAGAAGGCATGCAGGAGAAGAAGGCCAAGGACATCGTGTTCATCGATCTGCGCAACATCAAGAATGCAGTTGCTGATTTCTTTGTCATCTGTCATGCAGATTCAGCTCCGCATATCGAAGCCATTGCCCGTTCAGTGGAGGAAATAGTCGAGCAACAAACCGGGGAGTCGTCCTTGCATGTCGAGGGCAAAAGCAACGGCGAATGGGTTTTGATCGATTACTCCAACGTGGTGGCACACGTTTTCCGTCAGGACAAACGTGATTTCTATGGACTGGAGCGATTGTGGGCCGACGCAGAAATCGAGCGGATAGCGGGTAACTATTAATCGCTAACTTTGTTTCTTCAGGACGAATTGTCAGTTAGTGCCAGGGCGGCACCAAAATTGACTTTATCTCTGTAAACAGCCCATTTCAGCATGAGTGAGGAGACGAATAACCAACAGCGCGGCAGCGGAAAGAAGATTCCGGGTGCCCCGAAGTTCAGGTTCAATTTTTATTGGATATATGGCATCTTCATCGTGTGCCTATTGTTCACCACTTTCTTCAAGTGGGGCGGCGGTGAACTGAAGGTATCCACCCAGCAGCTTCAGCAGATGCTGGTCGATAAGGACGTCCAAAAGATCCAGATCGACGAAGGTGAGCGTATCGCTCACGTTTATATCCGTCGCGAAAAACTGAAAGAAGAGAAGTACAAGAATATCCGACTGAAGACATGGGGAGATGTCGAAAACCCAGGTCCTCATTATTATATCACCACCGGTCCGGTCGAAGCATTCGCACGTAAAATCGAAGAATCACAGGTCACACTTCCAGCCAACGAAAAGATCGAACCCGAATACGAAGCCAACACCACTTCCTACTGGGAAGTCATCTTGAATTGGTTGCTACCGATCGCCTTTTTCTTCGTCATCTGGATGCTTTTGATGCGTCGCATGGGCGGTGGTGGTGCCGGAGGCAGTCAGATATTCAATATCGGTAAATCAAAAGCTCAACTGTTCGATAAGGAGTTGCAGGTGAAAATCACGTTCAACGACGTAGCAGGATTGGAAGAAGCAAAAGTGGAAGTCATGGAGATTGTCGACTTCCTCAAAAACCCGAAGAAGTATACCACACTTGGCGGAAAGATTCCCCGCGGTGCTTTGCTGGTCGGTCCTCCGGGTACCGGCAAAACACTTCTGGCCAAAGCGATGGCTGGTGAGGCGCAAGTTCCGTTCTTCTCGCTTTCCGGTTCCGACTTCGTGGAGATGTTCGTGGGAGTAGGCGCATCGCGCGTGCGCGACCTGTTCCGTCAGGCGAAAGAGAAGGCTCCATGCATCATTTTCATCGATGAAATCGACGCTATCGGACGAGCACGCGGCAAATCGCCCTCCTTCAGTGCCAACGATGAGCGCGAAAGCACCCTGAACCAATTGCTGACCGAAATGGACGGCTTTGGCAGCAACTCCGGCGTCATCGTGATTGCTGCAACCAACCGGGCCGACATTCTGGACAGAGCGTTGCTTCGACCAGGTCGATTCGACCGTCAGATCTATGTCGAGTTACCTGATCTCAACGGACGAAAGGCCATCTTCAACGTGCACCTGAAACCGCTGAAGATCAACGACACCCTCGATATCGACTTCCTCGCTCGTCAAACACCCGGATTCTCGGGTGCTGATATCGCCAATGTCTGCAACGAGGCTGCGCTTATCGCTGCGCGCAAGAACAAACAGATCATTGAAAAGCAGGACTTCCTGGATGCAATCGATCGCATAATCGGTGGACTTGAAAAGAAGAACAAGATCATTTCTGCTCAAGAGAAAAAGGTAATCGCCTTCCACGAAGCTGGTCATGCAGCAGTAAGTTGGTTGCTGGAGCATGCACATCCGCTGGTGAAGGTCACCATCGTTCCACGCGGCAACTCCCTTGGCGCAGCATGGTATCTTCCCGAAGAGCGTCAGATCACCACACGCGACCAGTTGATGGATGAAATCTGCGCAGCGCTTGGAGGACGTGCGGCCGAAGACATCGTATTCGGAAAAGTATCCACCGGCGCTTTGAGCGATTTGGAGAAAATTACCAAGCAGGCTTACGCTATGGTTTCCATCTACGGTCTCAACGACCGTATCGGTAACATCAGCTTTTATGATTCATCCGGCCAGCAGGAATACACTTTTGGAAAACCGTATAGCGAACAGACTGCACAAATCATCGATCAGGAAGTGAAAAAACTCATCGATGAATCCTATGTGCGTACGACGGCCTTGTTGAGCAAGCACAAAGAACAATTGACCGGATTAGCTGAAAGATTATTGGAAAAAGAAGTCATCTTCAAGGAAGACCTCGAACAGATCTTCGGCAAACGTGCCTGGGCCGATCGCGATGTGCCTGTGCTCTCTTCCAACGGAAATGGTTCTCCGGAGAAACAACTCCCTGAAGCCACCTCCACTCCTTCTTGATGACACGAACAAAAGGCCGGAAATCCCGGCCTTTTTTGTTTCCTGTTTATACTACCTACCACGACAGCTTTGAAGTTATTACCTTCGCTTTGACCTTACCATGCAAGAGCGCACTTCCCGAGAGCAGATGCTCAAAAAGATCCGTCAGGCTCTCATCAGCAAGACCGATCCAGCCTTTCCAACACTTGATTGGGACAAGAATGTGTACGCGCCACCGACCGGCGAGTCGCTGGAGGAACAATTCGCCATTGCTTTCAAGCGCATCGGCGGCCACTTCACCTTCTGTGAAAACGAATTGGAGTGTATTGAACTACTGATGGCCACTGCAAAGGAAAAAGGTTGGAAGCGGTTTTATTGTTGGGAGCGCAAACTGCAAGAGTTACTGAAGCAGGTGGATTTCCCATACACGACCGAGCATCGGGATTTTTCAGAAGGATTCATCGGTCTCACTACGTGCGAAGCATTGGTGGCACGTTTAGGAAACGTCATTGTTTCCTCTGCACTCGGTTCAGGACGCCGGCTTTTTGTTGCACCGACTTTTCATGTCGTCATTGCCCGTACAAGTCAGTTGGTACCGGATCTGAAAGATGCTTTCCAATTGATACAGGAAAAATACGGAGACACTCCGCCTTCCATGATCGCTTCGCTTGCAGGGCCAAGCCGAACGGCCGATATCGAAAAGACACTGGTCACTCCCGCACATGGCCCGCAGGAAATACACGTTTTCCTAATCGACGAAGCGCAATGAACGACACATCGAAGGATTGGGTCCGAGCCTACATCACCAACCAGCCCCATCGCGCCGAAATAGTGGTCGCGGTGTTGGAAGACCACGACATAGAAGCACACATGATCGACAAACGGGACTCGAGTTACCTTTTCGGCGACATCGAGGTGTTTGTCCACCCCAAAGACCTGGAAGCATCCAGCCGACTTATCAACGAAAACGAATTGTGAGCAACCTGACCCAACGCATCCTCACTGCCATCGTAGGCATTTCCATGGTGTTAGCAGCTGTTCTTTATGGCGAATTCACCTTTCTACTTCTTTTACTGATCATCGTGGTACTGGGAACGCTTGAGTTCTTCCGACACTTGGAACACGACGGCGTCAGGCCTCAGGTGATTCCCGGAGTCGTACTTGCTGCGGCACCATTCATAGCGCCTGCGCTTGCATCGGGACTGGGCATTGCCCTGAACCTATTGCCCATCATCCTTGCTTTGCCTTATGTGATTTTCATCCGAGAGTTATGGACGAAAGCGGAAAAGCCGTTTACCAACATAGGAATGACACTGCTGGGAGCCATCTACCTCGCCTTTCCGCTTTTCCTCTTTTATCTCTTCGCCTTCCAAGGCAATGAACCGGGAAATTATCATGCATTCAACATCCTCGGCTATTTTTTCATCTTATGGGCTTCGGATACCGGAGCATATTTCACAGGAAGGTTTTTGGGTAAGCACAAATTGTTCGAACGCATTTCTCCCAAGAAGACATGGGAAGGATTTTTCGGAGGATTGGCATTATCACTTGTGGTGGCTTTCGTTGTGAGCAAGTATTATCACAGCTTTGAAACGATGGATTGGATGATCATCGGGCTGATCATAGCAGTGACTGGCGCCTTGGGAGATCTGGTAGAATCCTTGTTCAAACGCAGCATCCAGGTGAAGGACTCGGGCAGCCTGCTTCCCGGCCATGGCGGCATCCTGGATCGTTTTGACGGATTGTTCATTTCCGCTCCTTTCGTTTTCGTATACGTACTGCTATTCAGCTAACAGTACCGTTTTGTTGGAAAAACAAGGTTGTGAGGGGCTCGGTAGCTGGACGTCTTAGTATATTTGCACTTGCAGGTCCGACGAAGGGCCGCTTTTTGAAAAAGAATCATGCTGCGCATCCATAAAGAAGGCTACACCACCATACTTATCACGCTGCTTTTCCTGACAGGCGTTCATCTTACCAGCGACCATTATCTGTCCAACTACCCTGATCTGCGCACACTGATTTTTTCAGTATCACTCGTACTGCTCGCAATCGTACTCCAGTTCTTCAGGAATCCGGTGCGGAAGACCCATCGGAACGATAAGCAAGTGATCGCTCCTGCCGATGGCAAAGTGGTAGTGATAGAAGAAACCGAAGAAGGGGAGTTTCTGAAAGACCGTAGGATTCAGGTCTCCATTTTCATGTCGCCCTTGAATGTGCATGTGAACCGTTACCCGGTAAGCGGCGAAGTGACTTACTGCCGCTATCATCCAGGGTTATACCTGGTGGCATGGCATCCAAAATCATCAACCGAAAACGAGCGCACGACAGTTGTGATCGAAACAGGTTCTAAGAAGCCGGTACTCATGCGCCAGATCGCAGGAGCATTAGCACGACGCATCGTTTGCTATCCTCAGCGCGGCTGGATGGTGAAGCAAGGACAAGAGATGGGCTTTATCAAATTCGGTTCTCGTGTAGACCTATTTCTGCCTCTGGGTACGAAGGTGAAGGTTGATTTACAGCAGAAGGTTCGCGGAGGCGAAACCGTCATTGCCGAATTCGAAGATTGATTCGAAAATCATCTTGGACTTTTTCGCTCCGATACAGAGCGAAGGCTTGCGATTGATTAACGCGTGGCGGTTGCAGTCCGCTCGTCGACCGTCTGCCCGTCACTCACCGTGAATTCAAAACTGAGTTTACCATCGGAACGCAAGATCCCGGAGCCTAATATGCTATCACCGTTGATGATATTCAATGGAATGGTAATGTTGCCTCCATCAACGACAGCAAGTACTTTTTGACCGAGCCCGACAGCGTCGAAATTATCCATCAAGATTCCATCAGGACTAGAGTTGGAAGCTGTGATGACCATTTGAAAGCCCAGTGGTCCATTGACAGTTCCGGATGAGTTGCCTGTCCAACTGCCAAGAAAATCATCCCGTGAAACACTCGGATCGACCGTATCCGGCTCGCATGCATACGTTGAAAGCAGGATACCGGTTAATAGCAGGAATCGGAGATGGAAACGGCTGGTCATGTATACGAAATCGATCACTTCAAACGCTCCTTGATATCGAGGCGGAATTTACGGGCAGTATCGAGCGCAATATCGTAACCGGCATCTGCGTGTCGAATGACACCCATGGCGGGATCGTTATGAAGCACGCGACGTAAGCGGCGGGCTGCATCCTCAGAACCATCTGCCACGATGACCATCCCCGCATGAATGGAGTAACCCATTCCGACACCTCCACCATGGTGTAGAGAAACCCAACTGGCACCACCTGCGGTATTGATGAGTGCATTCAGCACCGGCCAGTCGGCTACTGCATCACTTCCGTCTTTCATCGCTTTGGTTTCACGGTTAGGTGATGCCACAGAGCCTGTATCCAAATGATCCCGACCGATCACGATCGGCGCTTTGACTTTTCCGGTTTTGACCAGTTCATTGAAAAGTAATCCGGCTTTTTCCCGTTCACCCATTCCGATCCAACAGATTCGGGAAGGAAGACCCTGGAAGGCGATGCGCTCGCGGGCCATTTTCATCCAACGATGCAAGGATTTGTTTTCAGGGAAAAGTTGCAGGATGGCTTCATCCGTTACGCGGATATCTTCAGGATCACCGGAAAGAGCCGCCCAGCGGAACGGACCTTTTCCCTCGCAGAACAATGGGCGGATGTAGGCCGGCACGAATCCAGGGAAATCGAATGCATTCCTGACTCCACGCTCGAGCGCGCGGCCGCGCAGGTTGTTTCCGTAGTCGAACGTCACCGCACCTTTGCGTTGCATCTCCAGCATGAGTTCGACATGCTCGACCATGGAGGCATAGCTCATCTCGATATACTTGCCGGGATTGGCATCGCGGAGAACAGCTGCCTCTTCGTTGGTCAGGCCTTCAGGCAAATAACCGATCAGAGGATCATGCGCTGAAGTCTGGTCGGTCAACACGTCCGGTACGATACCACGTTCACGCAATCTGCGTAACAACTTCACAGCGGTGCAAATCACACCTATCGACTTGTTCTCGCCTTTCTTGGCGAAGTCCAGAGCCATATCGATGGCTTTGTCCAGATCTTCTTCTACGATATCGAGATAGCGGGTCTCCACACGCTTCTGGGCGCGCCAATGCTCTACCTCTGCTGCAAGGCAGGTTCCTTCGGCCATGGTGATGGCGAGCGGTTGAGCTCCTCCCATTCCGCCGAGACCGGCCGTAACACACAGTCGTCCTTTCAATGTGCCACCGAAGTGCTTATCGGCTACCGCGTTGAATGTCTCGTACGTTCCTTGGACGATGCCTTGAGAACCGATGTAGATCCAAGATCCGGCGGTCATTTGTCCGTACATCATCAGACCTTTCCGTTCCAATTCATCGAAGGTCTCCCAGTTGGCCCAGTTAGGAACCAGTTGAGAATTACTGATGATCACGCGAGGTGCATCTTTGTGGGTTGGAAGAATGCCGACCGGTTTTCCACTCTGAACCAGAAGGGTCTCCTCTTCACCAAGGTCGCGCAGCGCTTTTACGATCAGATGAAAAGATTCTACATTACGTGCAGCCTTTCCACGTCCGCCATAGACAACAAGATCTTCCGGACGCTCTGCTACATCCGGGTCAAGATTATTGTGCAGCATACGCAATGCAGCCTCTTGCACCCAACCTTTACACGAGATAGACGTGCCAGTGGGAGTCTTTGAAAGCGTGAGATCCAATTTGTCTTGATTCGTGAGCGTAGACATGTTATTCAATGCTTTTTTGATTCGTTATCGTTGGACTTTTCTTGTTTGGCTGAAGGCCGTCGAAATCCATAAGGACAGTGTCGGCAACCGTTCTGACAACAATAACCGCGTTTCAGGTGATATTGTTCGGTGAAGACGACATAACCTTCGGGAGAAAGGTAGTAGTCGCCAGGATCGAACTTGTCCGTGAAGGCCATCGGTGGTTTTGCGCCTGGATTGAGGCGACAGGAGGGCAAATTTACTGATTTTATGGCGAACTTGGGGCAGAATGCGCCTTGACGAACTCTTCCTGAAATCTGCAGTAATCGAGCCTTTACAGTGGCCGACATTCGAAAAAGCAGGACTGGATGTTCATGTTTTGCGCGAAGATCTGAGACATCCTTGGGCAGGTGGCAACAAGGCCTGGAAACTTCGCCACAACCTTGAAGCATATTACCATTCCGGAAAAGAAGCTATGCTATCCTTCGGAGGCGCTTATAGCAATCATCTGCTGGCACTTTCGAGCGTTTGCAACTGGATGGGCATTCCCTTCCATGCAGTGATACGCGGAGAAGAGAGGCCCGTGAATAGCCGCATCATGAAAATGATAGAACAAGGTACGCACATACACTACTGTAGCCGCTCCGATTACCGAAAAAGAAAAGACGAACTCACTCTGAAGGAATTGCTTTCGGAGTGCTGTCAAGACATTCCTGCTGCTGATGAATTATTCGTGATCCCCGAAGGGGGTGACAATACTTTCGGAATCAAAGGATGTACAGATATGGCAGGATTGATTCCTTCCGATGCAAACCAGGTTTGGATGGCCTGTGGAACAGGATGCACGCTGCTTGGAATGAGAATAGGACTTGAACCAGCCATCAGAGCCGTGGGCGTTCCGGTGGTCAGAAATTTTCAGGAGCTGACTGAAAAAATGCAGCGTGAAGTTGCTTCTACAGCTTGGCAATTGCTGGATGGATATCAGGAAGGCGGATATGGGAAATCATCACCGAGGCTGGAACATTTCATCAACACCTTCAGTGGTGTTACCGGAGTTCCGTTGGAACCGACTTATACAGGCAAATTGTTTTTCGCCCTTGATGATCAAGCAGGAAAAAATATGATTCAGCGCGGCACGAAAATAATCGTGCTGCATTCAGGCGGCGTATTCCAGGAATGAATTGCTTATTGACCGACTACGAGACGAGTTCCCGGAGCCAGATCGGCCGATTCGGGGAGGCCGTTGAGCCGGCAGATGTACTTGGACTTCACTCCAAGTTTCTGAGAGACGGCGTGTAGTCCTTCGCCTTCGGCGACGGTATATTCCGCTACTGCTGCATACTGCTTCTTAGGTCCGATGTAAACCATCTGGCCGGTCTGCAAGTCGGTTTCCATGGATTGCTCGTTGTACTTTGGAAGCTGCCAATATCCGAGTTGCAATTCTTCAGCAAGCGATTTGAACGTATCGCCGGGACGAGCAAGGATATAGGGAACACCATTATTGTAAAGCACCTTACGATCACTGTAAATATTCACCGGAGGCGTAGAAGGCACGAAGATCTTTCCGGAAGAAATCCGTTTGAATACAGGAGTTGGTGCCGCGACTGGAGCAGTGCTGGCCAAAGGTTCGGCTGAAGCAGATTCCACATCGTAGCGGTTCAACTGATATTCCTCAATGATGGTGATGAGTCGGTGTGCATAACGGGGATCCGTTGCATAACCGGCTTGCTTGAGGCCATGAGCCCAACTCTTGTAATCGGTCGGCTCCAATTGGAATAAAGAGGCGTAACGCGGACGGTTCTTCAAAAAGGAAGAATGGTCATCGAACGATTCGAATACCGATGCGTATTTACGGAAGCATTCGTTGGGTGCATCGTCGTCTTGATAGTAGGAAGGGCCGTCCCAATTGGCACACTTGATTCCGAAGTGGTTATTTGCTTCTACAGCCAGCGGACTGTTGCCATCTGACGACTCCAAGCATGCCTGAGCCAGGGTTATGCTGGCAGGAACACCCGACTTCTTCATTTCACGAACGGCATCAGGAG
>JBJTRB010000184.1:0-4824 GCA_046075925.1 Bacteroidota bacterium
ACATAGAGCACCGGCTTGGCGGTCAGCAGGAAAATGTCGGCAATGAATCGCTGATCGTCGTCTGAAACAGGCGCCGAACGGGCCGGTTTGCCTTGCTCCAAATGATGCTTATACGTCTTCAGGACTTCGACGCATTTCTGAGCTTCCTTATCGCCACCGGCTTTAGCGGCCTTCTCGGTGCGAGAGATTTTCTTCTCGACACTCTCCAGATCTTTCAACTGCAGCTCGGTATCGATGGTCTCTTTATCGCGAACCGGGTTGACTGAGCCGTCGACATGGACGACGTTCGGATCATCGAAACAACGGACGACATGGATAATGGCGTCACACTCCCGGATGTTACTCAGGAATTGGTTGCCCAACCCTTCCCCTCTTGATGCCCCTTTTACCAAACCGGCGATATCCACGATCTCGATGGTGGTAGGAACTACACGTTGGGGTTTCACCAATCGCTCCAGCTCATTGAGTCGGTCGTCAGGGACCGTAATGACCCCCACATTCGGCTCAATCGTGCAAAAGGGGAAATTGGCCGCCTGGGCCTTCGCATTGGAGAGGCAATTGAACAAAGTGGACTTGCCGACGTTCGGCAATCCTACGATTCCGCATTTCAAACCCATGATTCAGTCTGGTATCAGGGCGCAAAGGTAATGAAACTCATTTGCCTCCGGAAAGGGCGTTATACTTGAGTGTATTGGCCGGATCGATCAAGGATAAGAGCTGCACCAGCTGACTTTTCTCGTCGGCGGGGGCGGGAGTGAATAGGGAGACGATTTCGTCGGCTTTGGCGTTAAAGAACACCTGTAAAGCGAAGGAATTAGGACGGTTGTTATAGGCTGTCCGGAGTTCCTTCAAGGCACCCAGAGCAGCCGCCCTGCCATCGGTAAGGTTATCCGATAGCACATCGAATCCCAAACGGTGGTATTTGTACATGCACGAACGCAGCGACTTGAATTGGGCGTGCAGGATATTCTCGACCAACCAGAACCTGTTGCGCTGACTTTCGAAGGCTTTCCAGCCTCGGTCAGGAAGCGATTGGGCGCCGTTGACAATCGTTTGGGCTTTCATGAAATAAGGTGTTCCACCCTCGAGACCGTACGAATCATAATCCAGGCCTATGATCATGTAACAATAATATCCCAATACAGCAGTCAGGTTGCTACTGATATTCGCCTCATCCAATTCGATGACCTGGTCCTGTACATATCGAAAACTGAAATCGTTGTCCTGGTGATTGAACAAAGGTGAATTGTAGGAGCTCCTGTAAACGGGACGGCGGGTCTGGATCTGGATATTCGATTTGAATTCATCGACACTTACACGTTCCGAAATGGTGATGGTGATGCTGCACTCGATTCGCTCCTGGTTCAGAAACTGGTCGTTGGTCCACTTCCGGTTATTCACGAAGTCACGAATGGTGGTTTGTAAAGTGGAGTAAATGGACCGGTCGCTTTCCGTAGCATTGGGCGACAATACGGAGACGGAACAGTTGAGCTCCTGAGCGCTGGCAAAACGGGCAGCGAAAAGAAGAACAGAAACGGAACAGACAACGAGTGACCTCATGTTGCAAAGAAACTACTTTTTAAATACCGTGGTGACGACATCGACGATCTCTCTTGCGACTTCCTTTTTGGACTTAAGTCCGGTCTCCGTTACACCGCCTTCTTTAGCGAGTATGGTGACGCGGTTCGTATCATGAGCGAATCCTGCCCCTTCATCGCGTAATGAGTTGAGCACGATGTGATCGAGTGATTTCTTTTCCAATTTCTTGCGGGCATTGTCCAACTCGTTGTCGGTTTCCAAGGCAAAGCCGACCAATACCTGCTCCTGCGTTTTCCTCTTACCGAGGTCGGCAAGAATATCGACGGTAGGCTCCCACTCGATAGACAGTCCTCCCGCATCTTTCTTCAACTTCTTATCGGCTACTTGTTTGGGCTTGAAATCGGCGACAGCAGCCGACAGGATGGCCAGGTGGCAGGAAGAGAATATCTGTAGACAAGCAGCATGCATTTCAGCTGCAGTCTGTACATCGACCCGATGGATACGTGGATTGGCAACCGCTTGCGAGCTGGGACCGGCGACCAGTGTCACACTGGCTCCTCGATCGGCAAGTTCCGAAGCAAGGGCGAAACCCATTTTACCGGTGGAACGATTACCAATGAATCGGACAGGATCGATCGGTTCAAAAGTGGGACCGGCAGTCACAAGTACCTGAAGGCCGCTGAGCGAGCGGCCGTCATCGAAAAAACGACCGATCGATTCGAAAATCTTCTCAGGTTCTTCCATCCTGCCTTCACCGGAAAGTCCGCTTGCGAGTTCACCACTGGCAGGAGGAATGATCCTTACGCCGTGGTTGCTGATCCGTTGCAGGTTTTCCTGCGTCGAAGCGTGTTTCCACATATCAAGATCCATGGCAGGCGCTACCATCACCGGGCACCTTGCAGACAGATACACCGCCATCAACAAGTTATCGCAAGCACCGGTAGCCATCTTGGAAAGTGTAGAAGCGGATAAAGGAGCTATGACCAAGAGATCGGCCCAGCACCCTAAGTCGACGTGATTGTTCCATGTGCCCTTTTCCTTGTCGACATACGCTGTAAGCACTGGCTGTTTGCTCAAAACCGAGAGCGTGAGCGGTGTGATGAAATCCTGAGCGGAAGGGGTCATTATCACTTGCACCTCGGCACCGGCTTTGACCAACAGACGAACGAGCGCAGCGGTCTTATACGCGGCAATGCTGCCCGTTACACCTAGAATTATCTTCTTGCCGTTCATGGTTGCTGGATCAAAGGTGGCATCAAATGAAAAAATCCAAAACAAGTGTCTTGGATTCCTTCAATAACTCGTTTCCTTCCGGATTATTGTTCGCGGGAAGGGTTGCGATGATAGATTTTCTTCTCTTGGAATTCGTTGAGCGAAATCAAGGTAGGCTTAGGAAGACGCTCGTAGTATTTTGAGATTTCGATTTGCTCGCGGTTCTCGAACACCTCTTCCAGGTTATCGCTCGGAGTATTGAATTCCGACAATTTTCCATTGAGTTCTTCTTTGAGCTCAGAGGAAATCTGGTTAGCACGCTTGGAAATCACCACGATCGACTCATAAACATTGCCTGTTTCGCGATCGTAATCGCTGAGGTTGCGGGTGATGGTGGTGTTGGTTTCTGCCTTGTAATTCATCGTGAAGAGTCTGTTTCGGGTTGCGAAGATACTTAATTCTGAAGACCCCGAAAAGTGGATTTTGAGTTTTTTTCGAGTATTTCCCGAATTTCGCGGGCCGTTTGTTCCGCTTCCTTCTTGCTTTTGCTTTCCGGGAAGGTCATGATGAATTCACCATAGAATGCCAATGCCTCGTTCATCCGGACCAATTTCTTTTCTTCCACGCTGTTCATAGCCAGGCGGTATTGCGCCTCTGCCATCAGAAACATGGATATTTCGCGGTGCGGAGACATCGGGAAGTCGTTCAGCAGATTCCGGAAGGCCGTGACTGCCGCCTTGTAGTCCTCCATGTCGAAGTACATCTTGGCGTTCGAATAGAACTTTTGTTCCAATTTGGACTCCAATTGATCGATCAGTTTGTTGCTCTCCTCCACCCGACTGCTCAAAGGAAATCGGTCGATGAATAACTGCAATTGTCCGATCGCCTTGTAGGTGTTCGTCTGATCAAGCGAATAGTTCGGTGAGTCCTCGTAATAACAATAGGCCTGCATGTAGGCACACTCTTCGGTATACTCGCTGTTGGGAAACGTCTTTACGAAATTCTCGAAATCAAATGCCGCGGACGAATAATCACCGATTTTGTAATTGGTATAGGCGTAATAATAAAGCGACTGCTCCGCTTTCTTGGTGCCGCGGTACACCACCATCAATTCTTCTAAGAGCGGCAACGCCTTGAAGTAGTCGCCTTTCTGATACAATTTGATAGCCAGCTCCAATTTGGCATCAAGGTTATTCCCTTTTGACACCCGGTTGTATTCGCTACAACCGATCGTAAAAAAGAAAAGAGCGGAAAGGGAAAGAATGAATATCCGACGCATCATCGTGGGTCGAAAGTACGAAAGAGAATCCAAAGTGTGCCGCGTGTTTAAATCAGCGGACCAACACCCGGGCTGTTGAAACCATTCCGGACGTAGCGATGAATCTTACCGTGTAGCAGCCTGAAGGAAGCGCCTGCTGAACTTCTATACCTTTTGTTACATCAGAAACAAGTTCATTCTTGACTATGCGGCCAACCATGTCGAGGATTTCCAGCTCGCCAGAGGCAGGAAGAGATTGTTGCAAACGAACATAGAACCGATCTGACGACGGGTTCGGAAAAACTTCCAGACCGGAGCCATTCATTTCGGCTGCAAAAACATCCGTAGTGATAGTACCCGTTACACGGAAATCATCGAATCCTGCCTCCAGTACATGTCCTGGAGAATAATCTTCTGCGCGCACGATGAGGCGCATGGATGCACCGGGGGTCATGAAGTTGGAAACAGTGAACGAAGAAGGATACCAAGCCCCTTGGCTGGGTGAAATACGCGTCACTTTTTCCAAAACAACCGTATCTATCCCATCAGTCAATGAAATGATCAAGGTGTCGTTAGGTGTGGATGATCCGGCGATGTTGACGAACCAGCGCTGATAGGTGATTACAGGGTTCTGGTAATTCGTCAAATCGAAAACAGGTGAAGTCAGACGTGTATAGCCATTGTCAACGTCGTTACTGGAATAAGTACCAACTGCGTTATCCGTCACATAGCACTGCTCGCCGCAATCGCCGGTAGCATCGTATTCAGGGTTCACCACATTCCCTTGGTTATCATACGTGCCGATCGGCTCTCCC
>JBJTRB010000185.1:0-12926 GCA_046075925.1 Bacteroidota bacterium
ATTCATCCCTCCGAAATGCAACCAGTCCGGATCGTACTGTTGGTGAAACTGCAAGACGAAATAGGATTTTATTCCGTCTCCGCTGTCAGTAAGCAGGTTGCTGTTCGGGGTAAATATGAAAGGATAGAAAAAGTAGACCACAAAGAGGGTCGATCCAAAAAGAACCAGGAGATTCGGTAGCTGATGACGTAGGTTCAATGTAAAAAAGTATCGATTTATTAGTTAATTAGAATTGTCCGTAAAAAATGAACGTACGAACGATTTTTAGCTGAAACCATACTTAGAAAAAAGACTCTTAAAAAAACAGAAAGGAGCCATGAACCGGGTTTATGGGGTGTCGTTTACTGTGAATTCATTTCTGCAATCGCCCCGTTCATCGTGACAAGAGGATTCTTCGAAAGGTGTGCGCGCCAGAAAATTCGAATTCCATGAAATAGGTTCCAACTGGCAGGCTATCTGTATTTAGATTGAACTGTGTAGAGTGGGCTGTGCCGGCAAGTATTTCACGGTTCTGAAGATCAAACAAGCGGTATTTAGCGCCGACAAGAGTGTTGTCCGAAAAACTGATGATGAGCCGGTCGCTTGCGGGAGCCGGGAATATCTTGATCTTGTCAACGAACGCCTCTTCTTTAAGTTCAGTAGCAACACATGTGTGAGTCGCATCGAAAACATGCTGCAACGAATCGATGGGTTCGATGTTGAACCCGCCGGGCGTTTTCACACCCAACGATAACGACGGACTCCCATACGCATCATTCGGCTGCGACACCTTTACGAAAGCAAAGAGCGAGGAGGAGTTGTTGGACGCACAACGTGTGTCCGCCCCGATCACTTTTGCTCCTTGAAGTGCAGCCATCAGCTTACACGCAAGGTCACCCGGCTCGCGCAGGAATCGCGCTTCCATGGAGTCGAGTATGGATTGTCCGAGCAGGATGTTGCCTTGTATGCAGTAGGTCGCGCCCGCAATATGATTCTTGTAGTTGAGACACGACGTACCGGTATAGCCGGCAGTCTGTGCGCTGTCTCCTGCGAATGCCGCGATTCCATATTGGCGGGATGCAGGATTGGACTGAGCATCATTCGTTGTGAGCCAGCTGATGATCTGCTGCGGAGTATCGCCTGCAAGCATGCGCGTGCGGGCGTTCGTCTGATTGGCGGCGAGGTACGATGCTTGTGTGTTGATGGCTCCGACGCCCGGTACAAGGTCGCCGAGGAAATCGATAGCATAGTTGGGGAAAACCAACAACAGATCCACACACGAGGCTCCTGCACTGCCTACTTCTCCTGTCACGGTGTCAACCGCTACAATGGAAAAGGTGTCCTGCGCTCGGGCGGCGAAGGAAGAAAAGAAAAGCAGCGATAGGACTAGGATGTGTCTCATGGGTTTTCAAACAGATTGTTTCGTAAATGGTTTTAGAGGCCTCTAAACGAACATGCAGTTCATTGAACCTTTACTCGTTCGTATTTCACTCCTTTGTTGTTGACTAAGGAAGAGTAATCATCACTAAAAGTCCAAGACACATTGACGTTGCCGGCCTGGATGTTTCCGGTAGCGGCATGATCGCCTGTCATACCCCATATGCCCCTGAGTTCGATGGCCTTTTTGAAGTTTTGGGATTCTGTTTCTCCATTCATGGTGTAAACAGCATTGCGAAAAGTCGATCCGTCAAATGCCAACGTCGAATAGAGGTCGGCCGCCCGATCAACGCTCTCATATATATAGCCGTAATCGGTAGTTATCTCCTCCAGATCATCCGATGTGGCCGCCACGCCCGCGGCGTTGGAAGCTTGATCATTCGGGCTCGTCTCACCCATGCAACGCTGGGCGAGCTGATCGAAACGCGCACTGATTTCCGGATTCTGAGACATGTTCACCGCCTCCCAGTTCTCCACGCCGATTTCACGGCTGATGGCATCTCGGCACGCTCGTTCGTTCTCTTTCAGGTAATCGGAATTTCCCGGGTCCGTCAGGCAACGACATACATCGACAGCAACAGCTGGTGTTGCTGAAAGGTTTGACGCTGACGAATCATCAAAGGTTGTGGTGGTTGCGCTGTTGCATGAAACCAAGACTAGTGCCCAAATAAGTGCGATAGTAATCCGTGACGAGATGCTCATTTTTTTGAAGTTGTAAATTATTTTAAAAGGATAGAAACTGATTTAGGTTATTGGGAACGGTTTATTTGATTTTTTAAAACTGCAAAAAAAACTCTTTAATCCTGCAGCCCCTTCCCTTCCATGATTTTTTCTCTGCATTTTTGAATTCGTTCACGCCTTGTCTCCGATTGCTTTGCACCACTGAAAAATAATAGATAGCCGCGTTGGCGCCCCGGCGTGAGCCGCTCGAACGCCTTCTTGAATGAAGCGGAGCGCTTGAATGCCGAAGCAAGTTCGGACGGGATGGGATAGTCTTCGGTCTTTTTATACTTCACTTTGGCGCCGGCCTTTTCTAACTGAATGGCTTCTTTGATATACCTGGAAATGACGCGCTTCTTACTTTGTATGTCTGCGACATCGGTGAAGCGCATCTGTCGACCCGATTGGGTGTGATTGCCTGGACGCACAAGCAATTGACTAGCGTCGTTGATCAACGCTCCTTTAAAGAATCCGATGATGCAGTGCTCTTTGAATGCACTGATGATTGCAATGTTCTTTCCGCCCATTCCATAGCAAGGCTGGTTCCACTTCAATGTCTCCTCCAATTTTTCAGAAAGCAGGATGCTGCGCAACATCGACATCTCCTCTTTCCATTTTACTGCCCGATGGAAAAAATCGTCGACCGTACGATCGGACTGTTTCTCTTTTTTGTCCATCTGTTACTTGTCAGCGTATCAGCAGCCGTAGATTGCCGACGACAACCTCTTCTTCCGAAAAAACAACCAACAGATATGTGCCGGCCGACATTCCATCTGTTTCCAAAGTCGTTTGATTGGGTAAAACGTTTTCGAATCCTTTCGCAAGGCGACCGGTCAAATCGAATATCCGAACGCTCACCGTCTCTTCCTGCAAATCACGAGGCGACTGCAAATGAAAAAATCCATCCACAGGGTTGGGGTAGACCGACCATGCGTTGTCAAACCGCTCATCGAGTCGCGCCGCAGCAGTGGTAAACGTCACCGCATTGCTGTAGGCTGTGGCGGTCGTACTGCTGCAATAAGAGCGGATACCGATCTCGTAAGTGCTGCTTCTTTTCAGACCTGTCAGCGTATAGGTGTTTTGACACGCTGTTGCTGCGATCGTCTTGACGGTATAGGTGGTAGTACCTGTTTTTCTATAACGGATCTGGAATTGACTTGAAGATGAAAATGCCCAACGGATGGAAACGCTGGTGCCAGTCACTGCAGTAACGACCAGGTTCTGTGGAATCAGGCAATTGAAACCGGATTGAATGGACGTCGTCTGTGTAGCGCTGCCGGTACACCCGTATGAATTCGTTGCCGTATATACGATCGAATAAGGACCGCCGACCGCTAACGTTGCTGGCTGAAATTGCGATCCGCTCACCCCGGGTCCTGAAAATGTCCCTCCGACCGGATTCCCTGTAAGTTGAACCGGTGGCGACTGACACGTATACGTCGAGGACAAGCCGCTGTAAGAAACCACTGGGAGTGGATTAACCGCTACGGTAATTCCATTAGAGGACGACGTGCAGCCCCCAAGTAATACATCGACTGTATACGTGCCGGATTCGGTAGCGGTATACGAAGCGGTGCTCGCTCCCGCAATGACGCTACCATTCTTTTTCCAAGAATAAGTATAGCCTGCTCCGGCTGTTGCATTGAGCACGACATTTCCTCCAGAACAAAAGGTGGTTGGTCCGGCAGCAGAAATAGTGGCAACCGGTGTAGGATTCACCGTCACCGTGCTCGATGAAGAAGTGGCCGAGCAACCAGTGGCTGTTACAATCACCTGATACGATCCGCTGCTGGAAGCAACATAGGAAGAGGCGTTGGCGCCGGAAATCGGATTGCCATCTTTTCTCCATGCATACGCATAGCCGGTGCCCGTGGACGCATTCAACTGCACGCTCCCACCACTGCAAAATGTCAATGGACCAGACGCAGTGATAGTAGCATTGGGAAGCGGATTCACGTTGACGGTCACAGGAGCGGTGGTGATGCTGTTGCAATTGTTTGACATGGCACAGGTATAATTGCCGGAAACGGTAGCAGTATATGCCGGGCCGTTTGCACCACTGATATTTACTCCGTTAAGTTTCCATTGGTAATAAGAGGCGATACCGGGTACCGACAAGTTCACCGAACCACCGGAACAGAAAGTGAGCGGACCGCTTGCGCTGATGGTTGTAGTCGACGGGATCGGGGAATAGATGGTGACCGGAATGGGATTGGACACTGCTGATCCACAAGAAATACCGACACGCAAGGTATACGTGCCGCTTGTCGTCGCCGAGTAATTCCAATTGTTCGCACCCGGAATCGCAGTGCCGTTCAGGTACCATTGATACGTATCGAATATGTTCATCTGATACACATACGACACTTGCTCTTGCAACAGCACAGGGCTCGTATTACAAGAGGACGTATTGCCCGATGCGGTGATATAGGGATTCAATCCTCGCAGCCGGACAGGCGGTGTGACGTGTTGCCCGGTAGCGTCTGTGACTACACACAAGAAGTATCCGGTTGTTGGCGGACAACAGACGGGTCCGGTGGCCAGGGACGGACCGTTAGGATATGCTACGCTTGCATACCAGGTGAAATTAGTGCCGCCCGTTGGTGTAATGGAAAGACAGGTGGCGGTGGACGTGCAATTGTCGGCCGGACCGCTGAGTACAATCGTATAATTCTGTGCGCTGGCGAAACCACATAACGCGAACAGCAGAAAGGCGACAAGAAAGAAACGGTGCGTATGTATCATGGGCTGACGGTTTGGGTTGGCGCAGGCTGCAAGCCAATACTGTCATACGAAAGGCCTGCGACTCTACAAGCTACAAAAATTTGGTTGAAGTTGCCAGCTGTCGAGACCGTCTGCGGAAATCAGATCAGGAAACCATGTTTTTTTCGCGCTCCACCAAATACATTTCCACTTCTACTCCGTTTTTTGTCAGGAATTTCCCGTTAGGTACACAGTCGAAATCGTTCCTCACCAACTCATACGTATTACGACTGATGTTGATTTTTCCTTCAACACCATGGGTCTCCATGCGGGAGGCAAGGTTCACCGTGTCTCCCCAAAGGTCGTAGTTGAACGTGTTTTTTCCGATGATTCCCGCCACTACCGAACCGGAGTTGATGCCGATACGGAATTTGAATTGGTCGGACCCGTCTGTAACACGAAGCATCTTGATTGCCAGGCTTACCAATTCTTGCGCATGGTTCTCACGTGACGTCGGGATTCCTGCGGCGACCATGTAGGAATCGCCGATCGTTTTTATTTTGGTCAATCCGCTTTTTTCAGTCAGCTCGTCGAACAAGGAAAAAACCTGGTTCAATCGGACGGCGACTTCATCGGGCGGGCAGCCTTCGGCCCATCGGGTGAAACCCACGATGTCAGCGAAGAGCACCGAGCAGGCCGGATGCACCTCCGCAAAGGTTTTCTTTTCGTGCTGTAGCCGTTCGGCAATCGGTCTTGGGAGCATGCTGCCCACCAGCATTTCCAATCGGTCGGCCGAAACCGTCAGCGCTTCTTCTGCGCGAACGATCTGAAATACGAACTGACGCGTGATAAGGAATAACGAGACCAACGCAAGCAGTATCGTCGTCCGGTTCATCGTGTCCACGTCAGGATATTTCATGAAGACGGGAAGGCGTATCAGTCCGAAGTGGAAGACGAAAAAAAGCAGGAGCAGCACCGCGGGAATGGTGTCGCGCAACCACGGCCGTATATCGTATAGGAAGAAAAAGGAAAAAGACGCCAGCACAAGGAACCAGAAGTGTACCTGCTGCTGGCCACTCTCTGCATTGAGCGAACCGGCTGTCAGCACACACGCCAGCAAGAAATAGCCGGTTACTGATGCGAAACAGAGGAAGCGAGCTGCGGCCAGACGGCCACGCGAAAGCAGGAGAAGCGAAACGATACCCGGCACCGTCATCAGTAACACCGTCATGGCCGTCAACCAAAAAGAATTATAGATCAACAGCCACGAAAAGGAGCCGGCCACCATGAGCCAGCTGGTGAAGCGCACGAACACCGACAAACGCTTTTCACGCGAGTCGCGCCATTTCTGGCTTTCATCAAGAAGATTCTGATCCATGCGGTATGACGGCGAAGGTAGTCATTCCTGAAAGCGTATGGATAAAACAAGGTGTTGTCAAGTAAGGAAAACGGAAAGAAGCAGAAGAAACAGATCATATACGATTCGCCGTAGCCGAATGTATTTTTCGATCGGACAAGACCCCTTTTATCAATGACACTATTCGTATTTCGTGTTCGCCGCGGGGTTTGTCGATAGGATTGTATTACGCCTGGGTCGGTTGGTTAAAGTGTAGGCGTTTAAAAAACGCCAGTGCGTTTTTATGGCTGATCTTCTCTGCCTGTTCAGCACCGAATCTACTGCCGACTTCTTCATTGATCGTATTGTAAGCAAGTGCGTTTTGATACTCTTCGAAAAAGAAAGGATATCGAGACTTGTCGGGATGCGCTTTGTCGAAGAAAAAATCGGCGCCGAAACACAATTGATCCTTGGCTCCCAGGCGCAACAGATACTCGACATGTGTATAGAGTTCCTGCGGCTGCTCCTTGTTGATGTAATCCTTGATGAAGTTGAGTCCGATCAAACCGTTCCTTTTAATGACTTCCTGCGCCAGCTCGTCAGGCAGGTTACGGCTGTTGGCATAAACGACGCGACTGTTTGAATGGCTGGCGATGACAGGTATGTCCAGCCCCTTTTTATCTATGTAATCGATCAGGTCATACGCCAAACGATCGCTGGTGTGCGCCAAATCGATTGCGATGCGTTTACCATTCAGGAATTCCAACAAGGAGCGGCCATCGTCCTTTAGACCGATAGTCGTATTGTTGCCACCACCGAAACGATTTTCGGAATGATGCGTGATGCCGATGTACATCGGCGCTCCCGTTTCTTGAATGAGGTATTCAAGCTGTTGAAATCCGGAATCAAGGCTTTCGTCTTCCTCGCAAAAACACGAAGCGTTCTCAATGGAAGTAATGA
This sequence comes from Bacteroidota bacterium, assembly GCA_046075925.1. GTDB lineage: Bacteria > Bacteroidota > Bacteroidia > AKYH767-A > 2013-40CM-41-45 > Pollutiaquabacter. The sequence continues at coordinate 7,136 of JBJTRB010000185.1, forward strand.
TGCCCAACCGTCCCTTTTGCAGGTCGTTTGACGCGGTGGGTTCAAAGCGATAAAGCGAAGGGTGTTCCAGTAGTTTCTTGAAATGGGCGATTTGTTTTCGTGCGAACGCAACGCTTCCTTTTTCGGTAGCCGAATAGATGGCCATGACTTGCAATCCGACTTCCCCTTCCAACAGGTAGGGAATGGAGCAGCCCAAATCCTCTTTCTTTCCCTCATGAGGAAACAAGAAATAGGACAACAGATCACAATGGAGATCGATGTTCATGGATTAAGTTCGGCAGGACAGGATATTGATCAGCGTGGTTTTACAAAAAAATAAGCTATCACCCGAACAGCGCCTTCAACTCGGTCGCCTCTTCCGGCTTCATCTTGCCGCCGAGGATCAACGACAATTGCCGGCGACGCAACGCGGCGTCGTAGCGCTTTTGTTCCTCTTCTGTTTCAGGAACGAGCTGGGGCACATTGATCGGATTGCCCAGCTGATCGACCGCCACGAATGTATAGATGGCTTCGTTGCACTTCTTCCTCTCCCCTGTCGTATTGTTTTCCACCCACACATCGATGAAAACCTCCATCGAGGAGGTGAAGGCACGTGAAACTTTCGCGTTCAACGTGACGATCTCACCCAGCCGGATCGGCTGGTTGAACGATACGTTGTTCACCGAGGCGGTCACCACCACCCTGCCGCAGTGCCGATGTGCGCTGATCGCAGAGGCGATGTCCATCCAGTGCAGCAGCCTCCCTCCCATCAGATTGCCCAGGGTGTTGGTATCGTTGGGTAACACCATTTCAGTGATGACGGCCAACGATTCTTTTGCGGTTTTGGATTTCGTAGACATGGGCCTGGGGGTTAATGGTTCAACGGACGCGTTTCAAATTCAATTCCCTGACGGGGTTCACGATCAATGGCACTTTTTCAATCGTGACCGAACTGGTGTCCAGACCGAACGCGCGTTCTTCGGAGAGCGACAACCGTTTAAGCAAGAAGTAGGTGTCGAGCGTGATTTTTTCGTAGAAGGGCAGCTCGTTTTCGTATGACAGGTACTTCTCCATCACCACGAAACGAAAATCCCCAATGAGGTTCTTGCGTCCAAGCGATTCGTACCGGGAGGTGATGTCGACCTCGAAGTTGCGCACCATGTCTTCCACGACTCGGCGGAACATCAGGTTGATGCGCGGCTCCACGCGGAATCCGAGGCGGAAGTCGATGCGGATGATGTTTCCCTTCAATAAGGGTGTTACCTGGTACTCCATCGTATACGGCTCATCCATGACATCCACGTGCACGAACCAATACATGTCGGCACGCTTGGGTTGCTTTTGCAAAATGGAGTAGATCACTTTGGCTTCGATCTCGTCGCGCATGTTGGCGGAGGTGAGATAGACCAGGTGGGTGGCATATTTAGGAATGGAAAAATCGTGACTGAGATCGCGCAACAACGGCAGGTACTCATTGAGTTTCACGAATTCCACGAAGCGGTTACGGATCTTCCGCGCCTTGTACCAGTCCCACATCACGTAGATCATGGCCAGGCTGATCATCATACTCACATAGCCGCCGTGAACGAATTTGCTCAGGTTGGCAACGAGGAACGAGAATTCAATGGTGCCATATACGAGCACGAACATCCCGATCACCCACATGGGATACCTGCGCAACATAAGGTAAAACACGAGCAACGTCGATGTCATGATCATGTCGATGTTGATCGTGAGTCCGTACGCCGCTTCCATTTTGGACGACTCCTGGAAATACATCACCACGGCAATACATCCGGCAAACAACATCCAGTTGATCGATGGAATGTAAATCTGTCCCTTCAAGTCCGTCGGATACTTGATGCGCACGCGTGGCCAGAAATTGAGTCGTATCGCTTCGTTGATGAGCGTGAACGATGCGCTGATAAGCGCTTGGCTGGCAACAATGGTGGCCCCCGTGGCGATGATGATGCCGATCCATCGGAAGCTGTCGGGCATCATGGAATAAAAAGGATTACGCCCCTCCAGCATGGTGCCCTGATTTCCCAACAGCCAGGCTCCTTGTCCGAAGTAATTGAGCAGCAACGAAAGCTTCACAAAACCCCAGCTGGCGCGGATGTTCGCCCGGCCACAATGACCCATGTCGGAATACAAGCCCTCTGCACCGGTGGTGCACAGGAAAACCGCGCCCATCAGCCAAAAGCCATGCGGGTGCTCGACAAGGAGTCGATAGGCATACAGCGGGTTGATCGCCTTCAACACTTCGGGTGCATGCACGATCGACATCACTCCGAGCACCGCGATGGTGGAAAACCAGACCAGCATCACCGGACCGAAGAAGCGTCCGACGAAACGCGTGCCGAATTGTTGGATGACGAAGAGCGCAGCGATGATGCTGATGACGATCGGTACCGTTCTGATTTCAGAATTGAAATAGCGAAGTCCTTCTATGGCAGACGAAACAGAAATGGACGGAGTGATCACACCATCTGCTAGCAACGCAGCCCCACCGATGATGGTAGGAAACACCAGCCACTTCACCTTGGTGCGCCGAACCAAGGTATAGAGAGAGAAAATTCCGCCTTCGCCTTTGTTATCGGCACGCAACGTCAACACGACATATTTCAATGTCGTCTGTAATGTGAGTGTCCAGAAGATGCACGAAATACCGCCCAGTACGGTTTCTGTTGAAATGGCTTCTCCTCCGACAATCGCCTTCATCACGTAGAGGGGCGATGTGCCGATGTCACCGAAAATGATTCCTAGTGTGACGAGTAGTCCACCAAAGGTGACGCGATTCAGCGAGTTTGAGCTCAAGGCGGCGAAATGGGTGCCCAAAGGTAGAAAACGGCAGCACGCTGTCTCTGTATCGAAAGAGATTCTTCTGAACGTGCTTGCTTTACTCGGGTATCCTTATTATCTACCTTTGCACCGCCATGGAAACCACCTATGATGTCATCGTCGTCGGAGCCGGTCACGCCGGCTGTGAAGCAGCAGCAGCAGCAGCCAATATGGGCTCGCGTGTGCTGCTGGTGACGATGAACATGCAGACGATCGCCCAGATGTCGTGCAATCCAGCTATGGGTGGAATAGCTAAGGGTCAGATTGTCAGAGAGATAGATGCAATGGGCGGCTATTCCGGAATCGTTTCCGACCGTTCCATGATTCAATTCCGCATGCTGAACCGCTCGAAAGGGCCAGCCATGTGGAGTCCTCGTTCACAAAACGATCGGATGCTTTTCGCGGCCGAGTGGCGACAACTGCTGGAGGAAACACCCAATGTGGATTTCTGGCAGGACATGGTTAACTCGCTGATTATCAGTAATAATCGAGTGGTGGGTGTCCGCACCGGCATGGGAACTGAGTTTCGTTGTAAAGCCGTCGTGCTCACCAACGGGACCTTTCTGAACGGCGTGATCCACATCGGTGAAAAGCAATTCGGCGGGGGTCGCGCCGGAGAGCGTTCCGCGACAGGTATTACAGAGCAACTCGTCTCGCTGGGATTTCAAAGCGGACGAATGAAAACCGGTACCCCTCCCCGACTCGATGGTCGCTCGCTTGATTACTCCAAAATGGAGGAGCAACGCGGCGACGAAATCCCCGGTAAGTTTTCATACCTGGACACCCCTACTCTCTCTACCCAACGTAGTTGCTGGATCACCTATACCAACGACACCGTACACGACATCCTCAAGGAAGGATTCGAGCAGTCGCCAATGTTCACAGGCCGGATACAGGGTCTGGGTCCTCGCTACTGTCCTTCCATTGAAGACAAGATCAACCGCTTCGCCGACAAAGACCGGCACCAGATTTTCGTGGAGCCGGAAGGGTGGAATACGGTAGAGATTTATGTAAACGGCTTCAGCACTTCATTGCCTGAAGATGTTCAATACCGCGCCCTGCGCAGCATTCCGGGGATGGAAAACGTCAAAATGTTTCGTCCTGGCTATGCCATCGAATACGACTACTTCCCTCCTACCCAGTTGCAATTGTCGCTGGAAACCAAAGGGGTTTCCGGACTTTATTTCGCCGGACAAATCAACGGCACCACCGGATATGAAGAGGCGGCTTGTCAGGGTTTAATGGCGGGCATCAATGCCCACCTGCAAATCCAGGAAAAAGAACCGCTTATTCTCAAACGCTCCGATTCGTATATCGGTGTGCTGATTGATGACCTGGTTACAAAAGGGACCGACGAGCCGTATCGCATGTTTACCTCGCGTGCTGAATTCAGGACATTGCTCCGACAGGACAATGCGGATGTCCGCCTTACCCCCATCAGTCACGCCCTTGGGCTGGCAAAGGACGACCGGTTGAGAAGGTTGGATCAAAAAATGGCGGAAACCGCCCGAATAATCGACTTTTTGAAGGATTACTCGGTACACCCCGATCAAATCAACCCGCTACTGGCAGAAAAAGGCTCTGACCCTATCCGCCAGCGACAGCGCCTACACGGCATTTTGCTGCGCCCTCAGGTGGATTTGGCAGACTTGATTCACCATATCGACGAATTGGGGACGCTTTCCAATGAACTGGAAAACGCCCTTCGTGATGAGGTGTTACACCAAGCAGAAGTTTCGGTTAAATACGAAGGTTATATCCAAAAAGAGCATGAAATCGTGGCCCGACTGGCTAAACTGGAAGATTTGTTCCTAAAGGATGATTTCGATTACCATGCGCTTGGATCACTTTCCATGGAGGCACGGCAAAAACTATCCTCTGTACGACCTAAAAATCTGGGCCAGGCTTCTCGCATTAGCGGAGTCTCTCCAGCGGATATTTCGGTGCTGATGGTACACTTGGCGCGCTAATGTTCCACGTGAAACAATAGGCCCTATTTTTATCCTTCATTCAGTTGATGTTCCACGTGGAACAATAGATCATGGAAACACTAAGTATTTGTCCGGTTTGCTCAAAAAGCGCATTTAAGCCATTTATAACGTGTAAAGATTACACGGTAAGCAGCAAATCGTTCGACATTCAATCCTGCGACACCTGCGGATTTCTCTTTACCAATCCGCGTCCTTCAAAGGACGAAATAGGGACCTACTATCAAAGTGTAGATTACATCAGTCACTCGAACTCCTCCAAAGGCCTATTTAATAAAGCCTATCAATTGATTCGAGGAAGGGCCATCAAACAAAAGCTAGAGCTTATCCAATCCTTTTTTCCTTCAAAACATTCGTTGCGCTTGCTTGATGTGGGTTGTGGTACGGGCGAGTTCCTGAATGGGGCAAAAAAAGCAGGGTGGGAGGTCGCCGGTGTCGAACCCAGTCCGGATGCTGCAAATCAAGCTAAAAACAACTATTCTCTGCCTGTTTACGAAGAGGCGTGGCTGGAAAATACAGCAGAAAAATTTGACGTCATCACACTCTGGCACGTTCTGGAACACGTACACGATCTGGATGTCCGCTTAAAACAATTGAACCGTTTGTTGGACGATAAGGGTCTACTGGTGATTGCCGTGCCCAACTACACCTCAGCCGATGCAAACGAATTCGACGCGTGCTGGGCTGCATGGGATGTGCCACGTCATTTATACCATTTTTCACCCGAGAGCATGAAAAAACTGCTTGGAAACTACGGGTTCAAACACGTTGGCTCTAAACCAATGGTTTTCGATGCCTATTACGTTTCTTTACTAAGTACGGGGTACGCTCAAGGAAAGAAAAGCCTTTTAAATGGATTCCTGAGTGGATTTAAATCCAATCTGGCAGCAAAGGGTAATGCGGAAAAATACTCCAGCGTCATTTATCTCTTCAAAAAACAGGATGGGTAGGGCAGAGGCTACTATTTCTTCCAGGTAAAACGG
>JBJTRB010000186.1:0-9596 GCA_046075925.1 Bacteroidota bacterium
TTCTTTTTTTGCACGTGGCTGTTCAGCTGGCTGCAATCGGATCGTTTGTCCGCATGTTCGCAGTAGGCGACGTGCCAGTATGGCAATTGCTCGGCGCAGCTCTTTCCACGGGTGTTCATTCTGGCTCCAGTGCCATCGTCGTTGCGCACGAGATGATTCACCGGAAACCTTTTCATTGGCAATTTCTTGGCAAACTGCTGTTATTCACTGCTGGCAACTGCTATTTTTTCGTGGAACACTTACGTGTCCATCACAAATGGGTGGCTACCGACCGTGATCCGGCTTCAGCAAGAAGGGGTGAGAATGTCTACGCTTTTTTCCTGCGTTCGACATTCGGACAGCTTACAGGTGCCTGGCGATTGGAATCCGAACGGCTCCGCTCCAAGAACCGCCCGATTTTCCATCCGTCCAACTATGTCCTGCTTAGTGTCTCTCTGTTAGTGATACTTTTCATTTTATTGAAACTGTATTTGGGAACTCCTGCTTTGATCGCATTCTTACTGCAATGTCTGGTTGCCAATTTCCTGTTGGAATACACCAATTACATCGAACATTATGGGCTTATCCGGGCGGAAAACGAGCGCACAACGGAAGTGCATAGCTGGCAGTCTGACAAGTTGATCAGCCGTTTTTTGCTGATCGATCTCGCTCGACATGCGGATCATCATTTCTATGCATCCAAACCATATCATACGTTAGTCAGTTACCCTGGAAGCCCTGTGCTCCCCGGTGGATATGCTTCGGCCATTTACCTTGCATTGATACCGCCACTCTGGTTTCGGATGGTTGATACTCGCCTTGATCGATTTTTGTCCGTTGCAAAATGAAGCAGTTCGTTTTTCCGATACTTTCTGTTTTTTTCGTAGCGGTATGCTTAACCGCTTGTAAGGAAGAAACCGTCATTCCGGATGCGTACCAATCGGATCGGGAGTATTTCCCGTTAACACCTGGTTCGTGGATCGAATATGCTGTCGATTCCATCGTCCACATTGAGAACGATCCGGAGCCCTGTAAGGACAGTGTTCTTCGCTACTCGTTTTTTCTTCGTGAAGAAGTGGATACGCCGTTCATCGATGGTCAAGGGGATTTGGCCTATCGCATCATGCGCTATAAAAGATCAGACACGCTGCAGCCTTGGACGTTCAGTGGACTCTGGTCGTCCAAGAAGACGGATCAGGCAGCTCAGCGTGTTGAGGACAATGTCCGTATTGTCAAGTTGTCTTTCCCCTTCGATCGGCGGTCCTCATGGAATGGTAATGCGTACAACACGCTTATTCCTGAGTCTTATCGCTACGACGACATCGGTGTTCCGTATCGATTGGGCTCCTTGTCCTTCGAGGCTACTACACTGGTAGTGCAAAATGATTTTATAACCAGCATCAGTGCAACGGTCAAATCGGAGCGCTTCGCAAAAGGAATTGGATTGATTGAGAAATATTCGAAAGATGTTCGTTTGTTGTATGGTTGCGGATCGGCCTCGGTGATCGATGACGGTCTGGAGTATTCACAACGAGCAATCGCCTTCGGTAAAGACTGATTCCATGTTTCGTCCGCTTCTGGTTCTTCTGTTCTTCGTCGCTTCTGTTTCAGCAACAGGGCAGATACGTTCCTATTTCATCGGCTTCACGGATCGGGTCAACAGTCCCTATTCGGTAAGCCAACCTCTTCAATACCTTTCACAAAGAGCGATCGACAGACGAATAGCTCAGAACATTCCTGTCGTTCCTGACGATTTACCAGTCAATCCGTCATACATCAACAATATCACTTCGCTTGGTGCAGCGGTGTTGAATGAAGTCAAGTGGATGAATGGGGTGACCGTATCGTGCGACTCTACCGTGCTCTCTGCTATTTCCGGACTTCCTTTTGTCCGCTCATCCACTCCGGTGAAACGGGCAGCTTCCGGTCGACGGATCCGTAATAAGTTCGAACCGGATGGACTTCCGGTTGTAACTACACCGATGATGAGTTCGCTATCTACCATCTACAACTACGGTGATGCTACGCGACAGATCGATCAATTGCATGGCGATTTCCTTCATGCTGCCGGATTCACCGGCGAAGGCATGCTGATAACCGTGATCGATGCCGGATTCAATTCATCCGATGTTGTTCCGGCACTTGACTCCGCCTTCTCTTCCGGTCGAATAGTCGGCACATGGGATTTTGTCGACCGCCAATCCAGCGTCTTCGAGGATGATGCCCACGGCACTTCGGTGCTATCTTGTATGGCTGCTCTGGTTGGCGGAAGTATGGTCGGCACAGCACCACATGCCGAATATCTTTTGTTGCGCTCGGAGGATGCCAACACCGAGTACTTGATCGAAGAGTACAATTGGGCCGTTGCCGCAGCCTATGCCGATAGTGCCGGTGCGGATGTCATCACCTCTTCGCTGGGTTATTTTTATTTCGATGATGGAGCCATGGATCATTCCTATGCCGATATGAATGGGAATTCAACTCCCGTCAGCAAGGCTGCTGATATCGCAGCATCCAAAGGGATTCTGGTTTTGAACAGTGCAGGTAATACCGGTAATTCTTCCTGGCGCTACATCATCGCTCCCGCTGATGCAGACAGTATCCTGGCAGTAGGTGCGGTCGATTCGGCTGGCTGGAAGGCAGGCTTCAGCGCATGGGGGCCTTCCTTCGATGGCAGGGTGAAGCCGGATGTCGCAGCCATGGGCGCTTCCACCTGCGTGAGCAGTTACAACGGCAGCATTGTCCGATCCAACGGAACGTCTTTTTCCTGTCCCGTACTGGCGGGCGCAGCTGCCTGCTTGTGGCAAGCCCATCCTGATAAAACCAACATGGAGGTTTTGGAGGCAATAAAAAGGAGCGCCAACTATTTTCAGTCTCCTGGCGATTCGCTTGGATACGGAGTGCCGGATATGCAGGCCGCACATTTATCACTCGGTGGTATCGATATCGGACCCTCACCAGTCGAGGGTGTGCGCGAGGTGTATCCCAATCCTGTCATTGATCAGCTCGTCATCGGTTATTTTTCGAGCACTTCCCGCCAAATAGCCATCAGGATGTATGATGCCACAGGAAAATCCGTTTTGGAAAAACGAGCGGATGTACTGGCTGGCAGCATCAACCGCATACCTGTTGCTGTCAAATCGATCGTAGCTCCAGGTATCTACCTGCTGGAAGTCGATGCAGGTGAGATTGTTTCAAGAAGTAAATTGATTGTCTCGGAATAACCGATTGACTATCCCTTACAGAAATCGTTTTAGTGGATTCCTTTGGCTGCCAGGTAACGTTCGGCATCCAATGCCGCCATACAACCTGTTCCTGCTGCGGTAACAGCCTGACGGTAGGTCTTGTCTGCGACATCGCCTGCTGCGAAAACACCAGCTACATTGGTCTTTGAAGTGCCGGGAACGGTTTTTATATAGCCTGTTTCGTCCATGTCGATCCAACCCTTGAAGATGGCGGAGTTGGGTTGATGCCCGATGGCAACAAAGAATCCCGTGACATCCAGTCGGCGGTCTGTACCGGTTTTGGTATCTCTGACCATCACACCGTCCACTGTTTTTTCTCCAACGATCTCAAGGGTTTCCGTATTCCACAAGACCTCGATATTGGCCGTATTCATTACGCGGTGTTGCATGGCCTTACTGGCACGCATTTCATCGCGTCGGACGATCATATAGACTTTCTTGCAAAGCTTAGCCAGGTAGGTGGCTTCTTCAGCAGCGGTATCTCCTGCACCTACAATCGCTACCGTTTGACCTTTGAAAAAGAAACCATCGCAAACAGCGCAGGCGGAAACGCCGTACCCATTCAGTCGCTGCTCGGATGGGAGTCCCAGCCACTTGGCGGATGCCCCGGTGGAAATGATGACCGTGTCAGCCAGGATTGTTTTCGTTTCATCCACGATCACTTTATGTACCGGCCCGCTGAAATCGACCGAAGAGGCATATCCGAATCGTATATCCGCACCGAAGCGCTCGGCCTGAGCACGGAAATCCTCCATCATCTCAGGTCCCATCGTTCCTTTCGGATAGCCTGGGTAATTCTCGACTTCAGTCGTGATCGTCAGCTGTCCACCAGGCTGAAGACCTTGATACAGCAGCGGTTTCATATCGGCACGAGCTGCATAAATGGCAGCGGTGTATCCAGCAGGTCCTGATCCGATGATAAGGCATTTGACGTGTTCGTGATTGTCGCTCATGAGCTTTCTTTTCGAGGGGCAAAAATAGCAGTTTGTTCGGTATTGGAAATGTGATGGTGAATTCGAGTGTGGCGATGGCTCAACGTGCGATGATCGTGTCGTAGGTCGCCGTATAGCCACCCCAGATGCCTAATCCGCCTTCGATGTTCGATTTGACTGGCGTAACCGACCCAAATGGATTGCCATTGTTGGAAACCTGGGTCTCCTCGGATCGCCAGAAGTCGAAATTGGAGCGGTCGATTGAACAGAATTTGACCACGATGGTATCGCCTCGTTTGAAGAAAAAATCTTCTTCGTTGAGGTCGTCAGGCTTGTTCGAGTTGGTCAGCTTGCCGCGCGGGAAATTGAAGTCGAACGACCGGCCATTGATGAATTTGTCCTCGAACACGGAACCAAGCGGTGCAATAAAAGTGGTGTCCTTTTGTTGGCTGGCCAATTCGCCATAAGTGTAGCTATTGATCCGTTGGGCAAACCACCGATAACTATTCCCTAACGTGTCAGGATCGGTAATGTGCGCCCAGGCGAACCCGAGTGAATCGCGGCGACCATCCACTTTCCACCAAGTACTGTCTAGGTACACCGGCATGGGTAGTAGGGTGGATGCGGTAAGGATTTTGCCTTCAGCTTCCACACGAATAGAATAGTTTCTGCCGGGAACTCCCCTCATCAAAGGATCTACGTAGATGCCACCGAATACAGGAATGAACAACATGGTGTCCTGAGTGAATCCATCGCTGATGATGACTCGGGCATCAGTGACTGAAGTATTGGTGAGCGTCTCAAAACTGACCGTGCCGAAATAGGGCAGAGTCCTGGATATCCTCAGTACGGGAAAGGTGTCATTCTGAATGTAACCTTCTATGACGAATCGCTCCTCCGATTCAGGAATATCGACAGTGACGGTTTTCTCACAGCCGAGCGAAAATGCGATCATCCCGATCAAAGAGAACGCTTTGATCAGTCGGATGATGGAGTTAGTAGGGTCGAAGTGATTCATGTCAAAAATGAAAGTTCCAGGTTACGCTCGGAATTATCGGGAACAGGGAAATCTGTTTTGCTGCAATCGTCACCCGGTCGGCTTCATACGATGTGTCGAAGTAGATGATGTAGGGATTGTAGCGGTTGTAAACATTGAAGATGCTGAAGTTCCAGGAAGAGTTGAAACGTTTTCCTGGTTTGCCTTTGAGCGTGGCAGATACGTCGAGCCGGTGATAGGCCGGTAAGCGGTAGTTGTTACGCTGTCCACCATAATCCTCGATCACATGACCGTCTGACAATACATACAGCCTTTCCGGGAACGTGTTCAGGTTGCCCGTTGCATATACCCAGGTAGCGCCGAAATTCCATCGTTTGGTGAGGTCATAGGATACGACAACGGAAATGTCATGCCTCCGATCGAATTTTGCATAAAACATTTCACCGTTGTTCAAGTCAGGGAAGGTACGCTCCGTCCAAGCCAGTGTATATCCGATCCAACCGTTGATCCTGCCTTTTGATTTCTTGATGAAAAATTCAGCGCCGTAGCTCCTACCTGATCCGAAAACAAAACTGTTGTCGACATTATCGTTGACCGTATTGTCAGGTAAGAATCCGTCTTTGTACTCAATCTGATTTTCGAGTGTTTTATAATAGACTTCGACGGAGGTCTCGAACATGTCCTTCTTGAAATTCCTGAAATAGCCCAACGCATACTGCGTGCCGAACTGCGGCCGTACAAGGTCGGTCGAAGGCACCCAAAGGTCGGTCGGAAGCGAGATGGAGGAAAGGGAGGCTAAGTGGATGTATTGGTAGTTCTGAGTATAGGATGCTTTGATGGAGGAGCGGTCGTTCAACAGGTAACGGACAGAGAGCCTCGGCTCCACATGTGCATAGGTTTTCACATTTTCACCCTTGCCGTATTTTGTCGTATCGGTCACCTGGCCGTTGATCGGATCGCGCAAGTAGCGATCGAACGGGCCGATCTGTTGGAACATGGTGCCTCGTAAACCGGCATTGATCCTCCATTTCTCAGATAGGTCGAATTCATCGTTCACATAGATGGAAGCATCGTGTGCATAATTCCGTATCACCTTTCCCAAGTCGAAAACCACATCACCGCTGTTGGCCGATGCATTACTGGGTACGAAGACGTGGTAGATGTACTGCCCTCCGAATTTCACTGTATGATTCGGAGAAGGCAGCCAGGTGAGATCCGATTTCAAGTTGTAGTCCGTGATACCGGAGAACAATTTGAATTTGAAGGTCTCAAGTCCGCCCTCGAACTGGAAATCATAGTTGGTGAAGATGGCTGAAGTGTTCATGAACAACTTGTCACTGAACAGGTGGTTCCATCGTATGGTGCCCGTCGCATTTCCCCAAGGCACTTTGATGGAAAAGTCCGAGTTGGTGCTTTTGAAAGCGAATACATCTCTTCCGAAATAGCCACTGAGATAAAGTCGGTCACGGTCGCTCAGTCGGTAATTCAACTTCGCATTCACATCATAGAAATAATAACTGTTGCCATAGAGGTCGGAGCTCTTGGGCGTAAAAGGAGGCTTGAAGAAAAGATCCAGGAACGTCCTGCGGGCGGAAATGATAAAGGATCCTGTGTCTTTCCTGATGGGGCCCTGCACCGTAAGGCGGCTGGCAACGATTCCAAGGCCACCATCCACTTCGTACTGCTTGTTGTTCCCTTCTTTCATTTGGATATCCAGCACCGAGGCCAATCGGCCACCGTAGTTTGCAGGCATTCCTCCTTTGGTCAACGTCACATTTTGAATGGCGTCTGCATTGAATACGGAAAAGAAACCGAACAGGTGGGCTGCATTATAGACATTGGCTTCATCCAACAGGATCAGGTTCTGGTCGGGACCGCCGCCCCTAACATAGAATCCGGCATTTCCTTCGCCCGCATTCGATACACCAGGCAAGAGTTGTATCGCTTTCAACAAGTCTACTTCACCGAAAAAGGCAGGGAGTGATTTCACTTGCTGTACATCGATGGACTGCACGCTCATGCGTGCATCTTTTACGTTCTTATCTTCTTTCTCCGCCGAAATGACTACTTCCTTAGTTTCTATCGCCTGAGAGTTCAACGAGACATTGATGCGGATGTCCTTATCCAACCGTACTTGCTTTGCCTGAGTGGTGAATCCAAGAAAGGAATACAGTACCGTGTATTCGCCTTCAGTCAGAGTAATGGAGTAAAAGCCGTAGTTGTTGCTTACAGTCCCTTTGCCGTTTTCTTTTATCGAAACGATGGCCCCGGGAAGGGATTCACCGCTGGATGCGTCGTGTATGAAACCGCTCAGAGTATAATTCTCAGCAAAGGTTACCCCGGAGCTTGCCAAGAATGAAATAGTCAAGGTGATAAGCGACAGCCAGTTCTTGAATGACATGTGGTGGAAAGGTGAGTCGGTTGGGCTGACGTATTTTATTGCGGAGTGCAAATTTAGTCAAAGCCTTTCCTCCGTCGTAACTTAATTCAATGGAAACAGCCGCCCGAAGGCGGCTGTTATGAATCCATCATGGAATAGTAAGCCGGGTTCTGTTACGGGCCGAGGCCCGCGGCCGTCATTTATCTGGGACTTCATTCGCATGCAGCCTCCATCGACCTACCCACCGGAACGCCTTTTACAGCAGGAGCGAGCAGCCCCGTTTCCGGCCTATTTGGTCTTTCAACACCTGAGGTTTACCCGAACCGTCCGTCACCGGACGATTCCGTGGGCTCTTACCCCACGTTTTCACCCTTACTCCGTTACCGGAGCGGTCTGTTTTCTGTGGCACTTTCTGTTGCATCGCCTGACGGCCATACACCTTCCCGTTAGGAAGCAGGTCGCTCTATGTTGCCCGGACTTTCCTCTCCTTCTTGCGAAGAAGCGACAGCCCATCCATGATGAAAGAACGTTCTTTTACAAAGATACTGTTTTTCAGGATGTTTAGACGCTAAATACTTGCCGCTTCCCCGAAGCCGTTCATTATCTTTGACCTCCTATGCAGATACTCACGGCAAGTCCAATGTGGTGGATAATCATCTGCCTTCTGGCAGGTGCAGGTTATGCCTGGCTGTTGTATCGCCGCACGAGTGAGATTTTCCGTTCTCCCGTTGTCCGACTGCTATCCGTCTTTCGTTTCTTAGTTGTCTCCCTGATCTGTTTTTTACTGCTTTCCCCTGTTATCCGCACCATTACCAAGGATAAGCAGCGACCATTGCTGATCATCGCTGCCGATAACAGTGAAAGCATGCTTCATCCTGATTCTACCTTGCTTACGGGTAATGTGCTGCCTGCCTTGGATCAGATGGAGGAGCGTCTTTCTTCCAAATTCGAAGTGCATCGGATAGTGTTCTCGGATCAAGTGAAGGAAGGTGCCGTTGATGTTGTCGATGGACAACAAACGGACTACTCTGCATTGGTGAACGATTTGAATACCCGTTATACCAACCGGAATGTAGGGGCTGTCGTAGTCGTTTCAGACGGGTTGTATAACAAAGGCGGCAACCCTGTATACCTGCCGTTAGCCTTCAAAGCTCCTTTGCATGTAGTAGCGTTGGGTGATACGGTAGTCAGGAAAGATGTACTTATTCCATCAGTCAATCATAACAAGATTGTTTATCTCGGAAACACGTTCCCTCTTGAAGTGTCTGTCGATGCCAGGCAATGTTCAGGAATCCCGCTTCAACTTACTGTGAAGGAGGGTGACACTACGCTTTTCGTCAGGTCGTTGATAGCTTCCGGGAATCGGTACCGCACGAAAGTCCCCGTGTTGCTCGAGGCCAAAAGGAAAGGCGTCATGCGACTGAAGGTTTCCATATCCTCTGTCCCAGGTGAGATTTCCTTGGTGAATAATCAACGCGAACTTTTCGTAGAAGTCAGATCGGCCAAAGAGAAGATCCTGATTGTCGGTAACGGCCCGCATCCTGATATGGGTTGTATCAAGGAAGCCATAGAACGGACCGGTAATTTCGAAGTGGAAGTCCGGACGATGGATAAATGGGATGGTATTGCCGCTGATCGGCAGTTGGTGATATTCCATAATCTACCTGCTGTCAACAACGATTTGGTCGCAGCTTATGCCAACCTGAAGAGGTCGGAGGTGCCAGTGTTTTTCATTCTCGGGTCACAGACTGATCTTGCGGCGCTGACCCGTCTCGACGCTGGGCTGAAAGTTTCGACTGGTAATCCGGGAAAAACAAATGTGGTCGCTGCGTCAGTAGCCTCTGGTTTCTCCTTATTCACCCTTGATCCCCGATTGAAAGAGCGCGTGTTGAAATTCCCTCCACTGCATGCTCCTTTCGGAGAATATCAAACCACTGTTCCCGGAAGTGATCTGTTCAATCAGCGAATCGGTTCCGTGGAAAGTGATCTGCCGCTTCTGTTTTTCGCTCAAACCGATCAGACACGTACCGGGTTCTTATGCGGCGAAGGAATCTGGCGATGGC
>JBJTRB010000187.1:0-2847 GCA_046075925.1 Bacteroidota bacterium
AGTCGGTACCGTTCTGTATGCCGGTGGTACCGGTGCTTCAGGTACGCGTCAGTTGAGTGGCGGCGGCGGCGGTGGAGCCGGATCCCTTGGTGCTGGCAATGCCGCAAGCGGCATCACCGGAGGAGCTGCTCGGGCCAACAACGGCGGAGCAGGAGGTAACGGAAGCAACGCAAACAGTGCTAACGGTTTGAATGGATCCGTTTATGGTGCAGGCGGTGGTGGTGCAACCCGGAGTGGTGTACCTGGATCAGGGGCGCCAGGTCTGGTGATTGTCAGTTGGTCGTGTTCGGTCTCACTTACATCTGCAATCGGTACGGATGCTCAAACAATCTGTGTGAATGCTCCGATTATTCCCATCACGTACCAGTTTTCCGGTGTTACCGGTGCTACTGTTTCAGGACTCCCTACCGGTGTTTCATCCAGTTACAATACAACTACCAATGTGCTTACCATTTCCGGTACGCCTGTTGTTTTCGGAACCTTTAATTACGCTGTAGCGCCCGTCGGAGGTTGTACCGGCACGACGGCCTCCGGCAGTATTACGGTCGCTAACCCCACAGTTTCCACAGGTGCTCCCTTGAGCGCTATTTGCCAGGGCGGAACATCCTCTTCATTGGGCGGTAGCGTGTCGGGTGGTGCAACCGGAGGTGTTTGGTCGGATGGCGGAGTCGGCGGGAGTTTTTCGCCTGCAGCCACCAACCTGAATGCCACATATACACCTCCCGCTGCATTTACAGGAACGGTCACCCTTACCCTAACATCGACGGGTGGAGGATGTGCCAGCGTCAGCGCATCTAAAACACTTACGGTGAATCCGGCGCCCTCTGCTTCGATATCCTATGCCGGTTCTCCATACTGCTCTTCCGTAGCATCAGCCACTTGTACCTTGGTGGGTACGACCGGAGGAGTTTTCTCTGTCGCTCCCGCCGGAATCACTATCAATTCGTCGAGCGGCTCGTTTTCTCCCGCATCGAGTATCCCTGGGACTTACACAGTCACTTACTCCATAACGGCAAGTGGATGTAATTTCTCCACTTCTACATCAGTGGTTGTGAAGGCCGTTCCTCAAACCGGTTGCACAGCAGCAGGAATCATCAATTGCAGTAACTCCTCTTCTGTCTTATCTGCAGGAGCAACCGCTTCGACAGGTAATACGATTACCGGCTATTCATGGAGTCCGGGTGGTGCTACCACAGCTACCATCTCGGTTACCAATGGTTCTCCTTACACCGTCACTGTCACCCAGTCGAACGGATGTGCCGCGACTTGTTCCATTTCAGCTGTAGTGGATACCTGCAAACCCACGGTATCCATTGCCAGCAGCGGAGGTAGTTGCTCGGGCACAGCTACTTCGTTGGTTACCACCGCGACTGTCTGCCCGGGTAATTCTTTGAGCTATTCATGGAATACCGGTGCTACTACCAGCTCGCTTACCACATCCACAGCGGGCACCTATACCGTAACCGTTTCGCAAAACATCAACGGCTGTACGGCTTCGGCTTCCAGTTCGGTTTCTGCTGCATCCACTCCGATTGTCGTGACTGCCTCTGCATCTCCGATTGCATGCAATGGCGGCACCAGCACGGTACTTGTATCGGCCAGTGGTGGTACTCCGGCTTATACTGGAACCGGTAGCTTTACGGTGAATGCTGGCACGTATACTTATGTCGTAACCGATGCAACGGGTTGTACTGGCAGCACCAGTATCACTGTGAGTCAGCCAGCGGTGCTTACCGCGACGGCTGCAATCAGTTCGCCTATCGTGTGTTTTGGCGGCGCAGCAGTGGTGACTGTCAATGCTTCCGGTGGCACAGCGCCTTATTCCGGTACAGGTCCGCTTTCCGTTTCAGCAGGAACTGCTGCCTATACTGTCACTGATGCGCGCGGCTGCACGGCAACAACAGGTTCGTTGACGATCACTCAGCCATCCCAACTCCTTATCACGGTCACGACGACGCCTACGAACTGCGGATCATTCATCGGAACAGCGTCTGCAAGTGCTTCTGGAGGCGTATCGCCCTATACCTATTCATGGTCGAATGGTCAATCAGGGCAGAATGCGACCAACCTCGGAGGAGGCACCTACATCGTCACCGTCACGGACGCAATCGGTTGCTCAGCCACTGCTTCCGCGCTTATCGGTGTGAATGGAGGAAGTCCGATCGGAATCACCGGACCGATCATCGGTCCTCCGGGTGCGTGTCTAAAATCATTCGTCACCTACAGTGTCGATCCTGTAAGCGGTGCTTCCGGATATACCTGGACATTGCCTTTCGGTGCGTCCGGCACCTCCAGTTCGAATGCGATCTCTGTTTACTTCGATAGTACGTATGCCGGTGGCTCCATTTGCGTGACACCTTCGAACCCTTGCGTACAAGGCAACACGGTTTGCATCAACGTGCCTGCTATCACCACAAAGCCTGCACAGCCGGGAACGGTCACTGTTGTAGGTAATATCTGTGGACCTGATACATTGACGGTTTCCGTTTCACCGGTAGCCTTCACGACCAATTATGTCTGGTCTGTATCCGGCACACAGGCAGTCATTGTCGGTGGTCAGGGCACTACCTCCGCCCGTATCGCCATTCCTGCCGGTTTCACCAACACGCAACTGGGTATTCAAGCATTCAACTGTTTGGGTAGTTCAGCAATCAAATATCAGACGTTGGTCGGAAAGCCTGTCATCAATACGGGTTTGACCGGACCCACCATCCTTTGTCCGAACACCACTCAGTCTTACTCTGTCGGTGTCGCATTGGGAGCTACATCTTATTCTTGGAGTATTACGGGCGATGCAATCATTCAAAGTTCGAACAACAACAACTGTGTTGTCCAGACCGGTGCAGG
>JBJTRB010000188.1:0-3516 GCA_046075925.1 Bacteroidota bacterium
ACCAAATCGGCGCATTTTTTCTTTTCTCTTCGTTGCTTTGGACGTACTTCTGTTTCAGGGAAACGTCAACAGTAAAAAGTTGAGGAGTCAGGAATCGGATCGGTTCGACCATCTTACCGATTCCATCAGGTGACGAAGATCTTCCCGGATGAAATCAAGGATAGGTGCAACGGAATCCGAATTAGGCACTGCATAGAAGTAGAGTGATCCTCTAAGAAAATTTTTCGTGCTATCGGTCACCCAGAATTGGATGGGCGAAGCCGAGTTGCCTTTCAAATCATAGGACAGGCCGTACACGCCATTCGTCCTGTCGGCATATTCATGTTCCTCGATACCCGAAGCTTTTGCAACGTGTTTCATTGCCAGCGATCGGCAGTCCTCCGTCATCCGAGCAAGGTCGCCTCGCACCGGCTTGTAGCTCAGATAAACGGTGGCCTTGTATCGGTTGTATTCGATATTGTACCAGCACGGCTCTGATGTGCGGGAAGAGTCCGAAAAAACGGATGCTGCAGATGACGATTCAAATGAGAAGGGGCATTCGGGAGGTGAGAAACGGGTGTATTCCCTTTTCGGAAGCTGAATGCGGAAATAGCCACGTGGTTTTGGCGCAAATGTCTCGTCACAGCTTTGCAGTAAAAGAGAAATTGTGGCCAGGATCGGCACCAGTAATCGAATGTTCAGAGTCTCGTATTTCACGCGTTGCTATTTCCTTTCAATGAAACTTTGACACGTTTTATTCTCCTGCGGTCGGCTGATTCGACGGTGAAGGAGATTTCACGGAAATGAATCACTTCGTTCAGTTTCGGAATGCTTCCTTTGAGTTCGAGCAGAAGTCCTGCAAGCGTGTCGACTTCTTCTTTTCCGATGTCGAAAAGTTTCCTCTCCGCTTCCATCACACGACATACGTCGTTCAATAAGGTCTTGCCCTCGAAGACTACGGTATGTTCGTCCAAACGGGAGTAGAACAACTCTTCATCGTCGAATTCGTCGTTGATTTCCCCCACGATTTCCTCCAGGATGTCCTCCAGGGTCACGATTCCGGATGTGCCTCCGTATTCGTCGATGACGATGGCCAGATGCATTTTTTTCTCTTGGAACTCCTGTAAAAGGTCGTTGATCTTTTTGCTTTCAGGGACAAAGTAGGCAGGTCGAAGCAGGGAATTCCAATTGAACTCCTCATTATCGGATTGTTCCAGATGTGGTAGCAGGTCCTTGATGTAAATGTTTCCGACGATTTGATCGAATGAGTCTTCGTATACAGGGATTCTTGAATACCTGTTTTCAAGTATGGCAGGAAGAATCTCATTGAATTTCTGGTCTTTCTCAAAGGCCACGACATCCATTCTGGACTTCATGATCTGCTTCACGTCGATATTGCCGAAACGAGCGATGCCTTTCAGGATCTGCTTCTCTTCCTCAGGCGTATTCTTATCGGATGTGATGTCGATGGCATGCGTCAGCTGATCCACCGAAACCTCGTAAGAGCGATTGGCAATCCGCTTGTCGACCAGTGAAGTGGTAGTGGCTAACAGCCAGCTCAGCGGCCGGAACAGCTTATCGATCAGGAATACAGCGTAAGCACTCGTTGCAGCGAACTTGACAGCGTTGTGTGTCGCATAGACTTTGGGCATCACCTCGCAGAAAAGCAGGATGACGAAGGTGGCAGCCACCACTTGTACCAGGAATTTCAATTGCTCATTGTCGCCGAAGAAGAAAAGCGAGTCTATCAGATCGGGTAAAACGACAACGATGGCGATGTTGACGAAGTTGATAGCGATCAGCAGTGTTGCAATCAGTCGTTTTGGCGTAGTCAACAATTGATAAACCACACGATGGGGTGTATGCTTGGAGTCCTTCAAGCCGATCAGTTGGGCGGGCGTAATGGCGAAGAAGGCGGTTTCGGATCCGGAGATAAAACCAGAAAAAAACAGCAGACCTACCAATAAAAGTACTTGCAACAGAAATCCGGTAGTCAATTGAAATCCCGGATTCAGGATGGACAAAAGCGCAACAGCGTGCAAATCGGTCGAAAAGGCAGGGCCAGGGTCCAAGGCGGAAAGTCGGGTTATTCGGGAAGCGTAAAGTTAATAAACTTCGCGCTTCCCGATAATCACCGAAAATCAGAATGGGAGGTCGTCGGAAGAGGCAGAAGTGCTGACCGTCATGCTTCCCTCGGGCTGGCTTCCATTGTTGGAGTTGCCGCGGGGATCGCCGAGTAAGGTCATCGAATCAGCGATGATTTCTGTAAAGTACTTCTTGGTGCCGTTTTCCTCGTACGAACGTGTCCTGATTTTGCCCTCGATGTAGAGTTGTTTACCTTTTCGGACATATTTTTCCGCCACTTCGGCCAGTCCCCGCCAAAGGACAATATTGTGCCACTCGGTCTGTTCGACCCGCTGTCCTTCCCGGTTCTTGTACGACTCGCTGGTTGCCAACGGGAATTTAGCGACAGGCACTCCGCCTTCCAGGTACTTCACCTCCGGATCCTTTCCGACGTTGCCGACCAGGATCACTTTGTTCACTCCACTCATGTTCTTTTCGTTTTTGTTTTTAATGTGTCACGATTGACGCTGCAAATCTAATATACGGTTTAGCCGCTGCCATGCTCGACATGTTGGTAAATAAATGCTGAGTCCTCCCAATCCCCATTTTTTCTAAATTGCCAGGACTCTTTCAGGGAATATGAATAAAAAAATTGCCGTGTCAGGCTGTTTCGATCTGCTTCATAGCGGACACGTTGCATTCCTGCAAGAAGCTTCCGGCTTCGGGGATCTTTTCGTTTGCATCGGTTCCGACCGCACAGTGACCCAGTTGAAAGGTCGCCCCCCGATCAATAACGAAGAGGAGCGACGGTATATGGTGCAGGCGCTGCGCTGCGTCACCGGCACGCACATCAATTCAGGTAGCGGACTGCTTGACTTCATCGATGAACTGAGGATGATTCGTCCGGATATGTTCATCGTGAACGAAGACGGACATTCACCCAGAAAGGAAGAGCTATGCCGCGATTTCGGCATCGAGTACAAGGTGCTGCGTCGTGTTCCATCGGATGGATTACCCGTACGATCGACCACGTCCTTACGCACCATCAACACTATTCCTTTTCGGATCGACCTTGCAGGAGGTGGGTTGGATCAGCCCTTCGTTTCGAAATACGCTTCCGGTCCGGTACTTACCATCAGCATCGAGCCTACGGTGGAATTCAATCACCGAAGCGGAATGGCCAGCAGTTCCAGAAACAAAGCCATTGAGATCTGGAAGACCTCACTTCCGGCCGGTGATCCTGAAAACACGGCACGCATCCTTTTCAGTTGTGAAAATCCTCCAGGCACGGACGAGGTCAGTGGGTCACAAGATGCTCTGGGGATTTGCCTGCCAGGATTGAACAGGTTGGAATACGAAGGTTCTTATTGGCCCGAGCGTATTACTTCGGTACAGCAGGAGGATGTGTTGGACTGGCTGGAAGAGCATTTGTATCTCGTCGCAATCGGTCCTCGAGGAAACGATTACCGGGTC
>JBJTRB010000189.1:0-2463 GCA_046075925.1 Bacteroidota bacterium
TCAGCTTGCTGCGGGTGACTATGCCAAAGCCCGCGCGGCCTTCTCGGTAGTGGCCAAGCGCACCAACAGCGAAATGACGGCTGAGAGTAAATATTCGATTGCCTATATCGCCTTCATGGAAGGCGATTACAAAGAGAGTCAACGTCTTTCCATGGAGGTGCAAAACCAGGTGCCTGCATACGATTATTGGATTGCCAAATCCTTCATCCTGTTGGGCGACAATTACCTGGCACAGCGTGATACTTTCCAGGCAAGAGAAACCTATAAAAGCATCGTGGATAATTTCGACAAAGGTCCGGACGATCCCGATGATTTGTCGGCTATCGCTCGCGCAAAATACGATGCCATTGTCGAACAAGAAGCTGCCAGGAATAAAGAGGGTAGGAAGCGTGCTGCCGATGCTGTTCCTTCCGACACGCTTGAAATAAGTCCTATCAAATGATGAAGAATTCCATGAAGACCACAAGCATCCGTATCGCCGTGTTCGGCCTCTCACTTCTCATTCCTTCTCTTGCTTTTTCGCAGGACCCTGGTCGCGATCTCGATGGTAAGGAGTACATCATCGTGAAAGACTTCAAGCCGACACTTTCAGAGTCAAGAAAGGTAACCGGATCTCCATCCGGGGATACCACGACGTTTCGTCCTGCTGTCATGGAATATCCTTTCATCGCAAGGAAGGCGGATACGTACTATGAGACAGCGGCTATCAGTGCGGTCAAGATCAAGGATGAACCGTTGGCGAAATTATACCGTTGTTACTTGAAAGCAGGTGGTGGCAATTACTCCAAGTATCTTGGCGAACTGTATGTCAATTCTCTTCGTTCCAAAAAGGGAGCGATCGGCTTGACAGCCCGCCATCTTTCCGGTGATCCGACCTTCAAAGGATTCAACAATGCAGCATACAGTTCCAACACCGGTAAGCTCGACGGGATGTATTTCATCGAGCATGCACGATTGGACGGAGCAGTCGATTTCGATCGTCAGGCTGTTCGGTATTATGCTGTTCCTGACACCGATTCGATCCTGTCCGATTCCTTGCGCCAGCGGTATGTGAACATCGCCGCCCATGTCGGTATCAGTAGTACGGTAACGGATAGTGCTCAGCTACATTACACTGCAGATATCTCTTATTCTTCCTTGACCGCTGACTTCGGTGCGTCGGAGACGGAATTCAGGATCAATGGTGGTTTCAGAAAACGCTTCAATGAGTTGCTGGGTGGTGTCGATCTGGATGTGGATGTCTTTACCAAAAAGGACGAAGAGGCTGTGAAGGCGTCCAATTCCTTGAATCTCGACAGGAACATCATCCGTGTGAATCCGTATGTCGCATCCCATCGCGACAGGATCCTGTTCAAAGCAGGTGCAAAGATCGAGTATCAGACCAACGAGGAGACGGATTTGCACTTCTTTCCTCAGCTCGACCTGAGGGTACCTGTGTCCGAAGGAGTGTTGTCTGTGTTCGCTTCCGTAGATGGTGGACTCGAAAAGAACAATTATCATACTGTCACTACGGATAATCCCTTTGTCGATCCGCTGGTGCTTTTCAAAAACACCATCCGAATGATCGATATCGTCGGTGGCATCAACGGTAACATCTCCGACGCGTTTTCCTTCATCGGCCGTGTGGGTTATGCAAGCTACCGCGACATGCAGCTGTATGCTGGTCAGCCGTCCAGGATAAATACGTTCACGCTTATCTATGATGACGCATCACGTTTCAACCTGCACGGAGAACTCTGTTACAGGTCTTCTGAAAAGCTGGGTGTGTCCTTGCAACTCGACCAGTTCTCCTACAAGATGGACTTGCAGAAATACGCCTACTATCGTCCGAGCACCGTAGCGACTCTGAAAGCCGATTACAATCTGAAGGATAAGATCCTCGTCAAGGCTGCGCTTTTCGGCATCGGTGGCAGGTATGGAGTGGAAGTGGATACGGCAGGCGCTCAGACCTATTACAAACTAAAGCCGTACATCGATGCCAATCTGGGATTGGAGTATCGCTATTCGAAAATCCTTTCTGCGTTTGTGAACTTCAACAATGTCGGATTCGCCAAATTCCAGCAATGGTATGGGTATCCGATGGAGCGTTTGAACGTGATGGGAGGAATAACGTATTCCTTCTGAGAAAATCAGCGTGCTCCTGCTTTGAAGCCTGCAATGGCCTGACGTGTGAAGTCGGACAACACCAACTTGCCGCTCATGGCAGCCCTTTCGGTGAGCAAAGTATCCCAATGGTCGGTGCCCATCCAGGAAGCCTGTTTCAATAGTTGCATCGCTTCCGGATTGCTGTTAGCCAAACGCACAGCCAATTTCTCCAGTGCCGCATCCATGTCAACGATATTGTCGAACACTTCAGCGTAAAGGCCTTTTTCTTTTGCCCACTGTGCTGACTGCCATTCCGTGGCGTTGATGGCGAGTTGTTGGAAGGCTGATGTGCCGATTTTTCGCTCGACTGCCGGACCC
>JBJTRB010000190.1:0-4452 GCA_046075925.1 Bacteroidota bacterium
TCCTGCATGCCGACAACGGCTCCGGTGGCAATCACTTCAAGTGAGGCTTCGAGCAGTAATTTCTCGGTGAAAGGATCGCCTACCTGGACTGAAGGGAGGTCCTCCGCAGAATCCTCGTGCAAATCACCGGAGGCGAATGTGGCGCCGTGGATACCGTCCTTACCGGTTGCCGAACCGACGATGAAAACAGGATTGCCAAGCCCGAACGAAATCGCAGAGACGGTCTTGCCGACCTCGACGATACCTGCCGACATGGCATTGACCAATGGGTT
Organism: Bacteroidota bacterium; assembly: GCA_046075925.1. Classification (GTDB taxonomy): domain Bacteria; phylum Bacteroidota; class Bacteroidia; order AKYH767-A; family 2013-40CM-41-45; genus Pollutiaquabacter. Next base: position 273 of record JBJTRB010000190.1, read on the forward strand.
GACGTTGTAGCAATCATCAAAATAGATTTCACCGCCCACCGTAGGCACTCCGAACGCATTTCCATAATCACCGATTCCCTTCACGACTCCTTTGAGCAACCATTTGGTCCGATCGTTTTCAAGGGATCCGAAACGAAGAGAATTCAACTGGGCTACCGGTCGAGCGCCCATGGTGAAGATATCCCGGTTTATTCCACCCACACCGGTCGCAGCGCCCTGATAAGGTTCGATGGCGGAGGGATGATTATGGGACTCGATTTTGAAAGCACAGGCCAGCCCGTCGCCGATGGCTACAAGGCCGGCATTTTCCTGACCTGCCTGGGCCAGCATGTGCGGGCCGTCCTTTGGAAGGGTCTTCAACCAGATGATGGAATTCTTATAGGAACAATGCTCGCTCCACATCACCGAATAGATACTCAACTCGGTATAGTTAGGCGTGCGACCCAGGTAGTCCACAATCCGATCGAACTCCTCCGGGAGCAATCCCAGTTCTTTGGCGGTTTCGACTGTTACAGGAGCTTCGGCGATGAGGGTCATGGGGTGCTAATTTTCTGCCGCGAAAGTACACAATATCCCTCGAGCGCCTGGCTGGTGGTGATAAAAACAGGTCGAACAGATGAAACAATAATGGTAATTTAACGGCCCTATGATCCAAGCTTCACTTATTGTCGGCTACACCGCCCTTTTCCTGTGGGTCATAAACAGAAATGCACTTTATCGCCTGAAGGACATCCATCCTATTTGGCTTACCCTTGCCTTTATTGCCAAGATCGGCGCCGGCTGTTTCATCGGGTGGCTTTACTACGGATATTATGCAGATGCGACTACCGCCGATACGATCAAATTCTTCAACGACGGCAATCTCTTGTTCAGTACCATCCACCACCACCCGCGACATTTCCTGATGATGTTGACGGGTATCGGTGGAAAGTCGGCCGAACTCACCCCTTACTATGAGCAGATGAGCGCTTGGCTGAATAAAGATGTTCTGTTCAACGACAACAAGACCATCATCCGATTGAATGCCTTCTTCCGTTTTTTTTCACTCGGAAACTACTATGTGCACGTTGTATTCATCAATTTCATCTCTTTCACCGGGCTCATCTGCCTGTATCGTACGTTTGAAAGCCATCTGAGAGGAAAGGGAGGAAGCTTGTTCCTTGCACTGATGTTCTACCCGTCGCTATTGATTTGGGGATCGGGATTACTGAAAGACGGACTGCTCCTTTTCGCGTTGGGAGTGTTACTGTTCACCTTCGACCGTGTGTTATCAGGAAATCGCAAACGGATCTACCTTGTTTGTCTTGCAGGCTCTCTCTTTCTTTTGCTGTTCACCAAATTCTATGTCATTGCAGCGATCCTTCCCGGATTGACAGCATGGCTGCTTTTGAAAAACGCAGACCGTAAATGGACCATGCCCGGGTTCATGTTGGTGTATCTGGTTTTCCTACTTATCGCTTTCAATCTTTACAGGCTCAATCCCGGCTGGAACCTGTCGGACATGATTTACTGGAAGCAAAAAAACTTCCTTATGCAAGCTGACCTCACCCATGCAGGAAGTAAAATCCAGATTCCTGAACTCGGATTAGGTGCATGGAGTATACTCACGAATGCTCCAGGCGCATTGCTACGCGCGCTTGTACGTCCGGGACTATTTGACGACCTATCCAACCCGATGGTACTGATGGCCGCAATCGAGAACACCCTGCTACTCCTTTTCGTTGCCTACTTACTCTTTCTCCGAAGGGAACAACCTGCAGCTAGACCGGAACCCATCACCGCTTTTTCTCTCCTGACAACGATCGTTTTGCTGACGCTGATCGGTCTCATCACACCCATCCTGGGAGCTTTGGTCAGATACAAAGTGGTTGCACTACCGTTCCTTGCCTATCTTGTTCTCCGGTATTCAAAACCTCCATCGTTTTTAAGTATTAGCAAGAAGTAATTCGGCACGAAATCCAAATAACATGAACTTATTCCGAAAGAAAGCGATCGGTCAAATCACGACGACTGAAGACCAAGCAGGTCACCCTTCCCTTGCTCGACAACTGGGTGTGCGCGACCTTACCGGCCTTGGTATCGCAGCCATCATCGGGGCAGGAATCTTCAGCACCATCGGCAATGCCAGTGCTTCAGGCGGACCGGGTGTCATTTTCCTATTCATCTTCACTGCGATTGCGTGCGGGTTCGCCGCTTTCGCCTATGCCGAGTTCGCTTCTTTGGTTCCGGTATCCGGAAGTGCTTACACCTACAGCTATGTCACCTTCGGGGAATTGGCGGCCTGGATCATGGGCTGGGCTTTGATCATGGAGTACGCCATCGGCAACATCACCGTTGCGATTTCATGGTCGGATTATTTCACGGAGCTCTTGAAAAGATTAGGCATGGCCCTGCCGGCTTGGTCGACCATGGACTATTTCTCTGCTCGTTCCGGCTATGATGAAGCCATGAATATGATGGGAAGCGGCACTCCGCTTTCCGGATTAAGCGATTCGTTGCGCACCGCCTATGAAGCCTGGACCGCAAGTCCTGTCTTTGGGGGCTTGCACCTCATACTCGATATTCCTGCACTGGCGATCATTGCGCTGGTGACTTATGTCGTTTATCGCGGAATGCGTGAATCAAAGAAGGCCAGCAACCTGATGGTCGTGATCAAACTGGCCGTTGTTTTATTAGTGATCGGCGTAGGCGTGTTTTATGTCGACACATCAAATTGGAACCCCTTCCTGCCCAATGGCATTTCAGGCGTCTTGAAAGGAGTCAGCGCAGTCTTTTTCGCTTACATCGGTTTCGATGCGCTCAGCACCACCGCAGAAGAGTGTAAGGACCCACAACGCGACTTGCCAAGAGGGATGATGTGGTCGATCATCATCTGTACGATATTGTATGTGGCCATCGCCTTGATATTGACCGGCATGGTCAATTACCAAGAGCTGAACGTCGGCGATCCTCTGGCGCATGTATTCCACAAACTCGGTATTTCGTGGATGACCGGACTGGTCAGCATCAGTGCTGTGATCGCCATGACCGGTGTGCTACTCGTCTTCCAGTTGGGCCAACCCAGAATATGGATGAGCATGAGCCGAGACGGATTGCTACCTAAGAAGTTTTCGCAAATACATCCTCGTTTCAAGACGCCCGGATTCGCTACGATCGTCACCGGATTCATGGTCGGCGTACCGGCATTGTTCATGAACATCTCCATGGTGACCGACTTGTGTAGCATTGGAACGCTCTTCGCTTTCGTGCTGGTGTGTGCCGGAGTATTGAAATTACAGATGACACCCGGAGCACCGAAAGGAAAGTTCAAGACGCCTTACCTGAACGGAGGATTGATTTATCCGGCATTACTGGCTGCAGGACTGATCGTCGCCTTCACACTTTACCGGGATGATACCATGGCCTTCATCACCAATAAACCGGCGTTGTCCGCACCCGATAAATTAACGGGCTCTTTGACTAAGGAAGAATCTGACGCAGCTTTACATTACCTAATCGAAAAGGATGCACATGGCTTGGAAGAGTCCAACGGAGAGTTAAGCACCTATTTGGAAAGTCTGACTGATAGTCAGTACGAAAGCACGTTGTTAGAATTGCCTGTGCCGGATGAAAAGAAAATGGAGAGCGGTTGGAATCACTTCAAGCACAAGATTCCTATGTGGACCTTCTTCGTCGTTTCGCTCCTGCTCGTGCGTCCGACCATCCGTTACCGTCTTTCCCTCATACCGCTGCTTGGACTTATCTGCTGCCTCTACATGATGAGCCAGCTTGGCGTGCATAACTGGATGGGTTTCGGAATATGGCTGATAGCCGGCTTGGTCATCTATTTCGGCTATGGCTACAGGAACAGCGCCCTGGCAGCAAGAAAATAGTTCTGTCAATTATCAATTCATGAAAAACAGCAGTAAAATCATCTTGATAACCGGCGCCACCGCAGGCTTTGGAGAGGCGACCGCACGATTGTTCGCGGCAGAGGGCTGGCGGCTAATTCTCACAGGTCGTAGAAAAGAGCGACTGGAAAGACTGGGAGCCGAGCTGAAAGAGCAATTCGGAACAGACACGCTGCTGCTTCCATTCGACTTGCGTGATCCGGAAGCGACCAAGAAGTCGTTGGATGAGATTCCACACGATTGGAAGTCAATCGATGTGCTGGTGAACAATGCCGGTCTGGCTGCTGGAC
>JBJTRB010000191.1:0-7177 GCA_046075925.1 Bacteroidota bacterium
AGTGCAACGGTGCTCTGGTGCACATTCGATGCGATTGTCTTGATGCCTTTTGATCCATGATAAACCGCATACATGCCGGCCATCACTGCAAGGAGTACTTGAGCAGTACAGATGTTGGAGGTGGCCTTATCGCGGCGGATGTGCTGTTCGCGTGTCTGTAGCGCCATGCGCAGTGCACGGTTGCCTTGTGCATCGACCGATACGCCGATGATGCGTCCTGGCATTTCACGTTTGTACTCCTCTCTGGCCGCGAAGAAGGCGGCATGAGGACCGCCATATCCGAGTGGAACACCGAATCGCTGGCTGTTACCGAATACGATGTCAGCACCCCATTCACCGGGAGGCGTAAGAAGGGCGAGCGAAAGTAGATCGGCACCGACTCCGATCTGGATGCCGTTGGCATGTGCAGCGGCTACCCAGTCGCGGTAATCGTTGATTTCACCGTTCATGCTAGGATATTGAAGGATAGCGCCGAAATAGGTTCCGTCCAATGTGGATTTGAATGGGTCACCTACGACGATTTCGATGCCCAGCGGTGCTGAACGTGTTTTGAGCAAGTCGATGGTTTGTGGAAGGCAGTTCGCCGCCACGAACAAACGGCAGGCATTACGTTGAACAACCTCTTTTCCGCGGGAGGCGAAGAAGACGTGCATGGCTTCGGCCGCTGCGGTGGCTTCATCCAACAGGGAGGCATTGGCGATCTCCATACCGGTGAGGTCGATCACCATGGTCTGGTAGTTCAGTAATGCTTCCAGACGACCTTGAGCGATTTCAGCCTGATAAGGCGTATAGGCGGTGTACCAACCTGGATTTTCGAAGATGTTGCGAAGGATGACGCCAGGAGTAAGGGTGTCATGGTAACCCAGTCCGAGGTAGGAGCGGAATACCTTGTTCTTGGAGGCCATATTAGCCAAATGGTTCAGGTAGTCGTGCTCGTGCAACGCTTCCGGCAAATCGAGTTCCCGACGGAGGCGGATGGAGGCCGGAACGGTCTCATCGATTAGGCGATCGATATCAGGCAGTCCGATGGCTTGCAGCATGCTGGCTGTTTCCATTTTGTCAGGGCCGATGTGGCGGGAGGAGAAGGGGACAGATGACATTGTAGGGTCAGTTTTTCGGTCACAAAAGTAACGATTTCCCAGCGTAGCTGGTAGGTGTACGGTCAGCTCGGTTTGTCCCGGATTTTTGTAGATTTGAAGACGATGTCAGCCATTCGTCGCTCCTTCCTTGTTTGTTCCTTTCTGCTGCTGCAAATCGGCTGCTCGAGTGCACAGGATACCCTCTTGCTGCTGAACGGACATCAACTCATCGCCGATTCGATCCGGTTGGAGGGATTCGATGTCGCTGCTTTTTTGAAGGACAGGAAAAAGCCTAAGCAGATCAATAGCTATCGGGTTTTCAGCATCCGTCATGCCGACGGCCAGGAGGAAGTCGTTTACCAGAAAGACATCACCGATCCGCTCGACTTCAGCGAAGAGGAGATGAGGATGTTCATCGCCGGAGAGCAGGATGCAGATAGGTATTATAAAAACAATTTCAACAAAGGCCTTTCGTTCGCGGTAGGATTCGGCTCGAGTCTGGCAGCTATTTACGGACTGGTGATTCCGCCGCTATATTCCACCGTAGTCGGTTCTTTCACTCCCAACATGGATCGTATGAAGGTCAGTGATGAATCCTTGCGTTCGAATCAGGTTTTTTGTGAAGGCTACCAAAGCACTGTACGACGGAAAAAAATTAAAAATTCGCTGTTGAGTGGTTTAGCCGGGTTTGCTGCCGGATTCATTTTCTTCAACCTTGTATTGGACTGACCGTCTCCACGGCTCCCGTATCGTCGAACGATTGCTCCTGCGACACAGTTTTGTTGCTGCGTGTGTAGTAGCGTTGTGGGAAAGTACGCGTCTATCGATCGGAAACTCCGTTAGTTTCGAGCCCGAAACGCTCGTTCTTTTTTTTGGCGGTGCTGCATATTACGACTTGCACGTATTGTCGTACGACTTGCGTGAACTCCAGCCCGCCCAGTTGGTCAAACGGTTTTTTCCAGGATGGCTGTTGTGGGGACTCGTCATTTTATATTTCTTGAAAGATTGCTCCCCTGTCTTTCTCCTGACGACTTCAGCGTGTCTGCTCCTGGCAGCCGGATATACGCTACCGATTCTCAATGCCGCTGGTCGTGGAAAAAGATTGCGAGAATGGCCTATCGTCAAACTGCTGGTGGTCGGTCTGGCCTACGCCGCAATGACGGTCTTGGTCCCCATGTTGGATACGGAGACTCATCCGACTGCCTTAGGATTATCGTTGCTATTCCTGCAACGTACGGTCTTTATATCCTGTCTGTGCATTCCTTTCGAGGTACGCGACCAGCAGAAAGAACATAATCGTGGCGTCGTTTCGTTGATGGACTATGGTAACAGACCGGTACGTTATTTCGCCGTGTGCTCGTTGCTATTCACAACCCTTTCCATGATTTTTGGCTACAGCCGGTCCCTCTTTTCTGGCGATGTACTCATTGCCGAATCCGTTGTCAACGGCATCACCATCATCTGGGTGCTAAAGGCGCGTGCATCATGGCCGAAGTGGGTCTTCACGTATCTGGTGGATGGCACAATGGCGTTACCGCTACTTTTGATTATCTTGTTGAGACTATGGCGCTGAAAAAATATCCGGACGAAGCTTTTGAAGCGATGGCGAGAGGCCTGCGCGATCGTGACGATGCTGCACAAGCTTGGTTGAAAGTGGCAGGGTATCCGGAGTTACACCACCTGGTCGATGCTATTGACGGCGTAGAGCACTCCTTCCGATGGCTCATCGATAACGGATACCGACCTATGGGTGCCGTAGTGGACGCCTTGAATGGGAAAGATGCTGCAAAGGCCTGGCTGTTGAAGTCAGGATACGCTTCGCTGGCCGCTTTTGTGGACGCGGCAGGCGGCAGTCCGAAGGCGGCAGAATTCCTGGCAAAATCAGGTGAGAACGGATGGTTCCGTGTGGCAAGAGCCTTGCATCAACGTGAAAAGAAAAAGGAGAAGAGTTTTTTCTGGAACCTTCTCAATTTCGGTAATCCTTACCGTTGAGGTTTACGCATATACTTTGTCGAGGGCTCGTTCGATGATGCCTGCAGCCTCGTCCAATACTTCGCGTGTGTGAACGGAAGAGACGAATCCCACTTCGTATCCTGAAGGGCCCAGGTAGACACCTGCTTCCAGGAGCTCGCGATACAACTTGCGGAATTTATCCATGCTTGCAGGATCGATGTCGGCTGAACTGTTGATAGAGCGCAAAGGCGTAAAGGCGATCCAGAAAATCGAGCCGATACGGAAGGTCTTGAAATCATATCCCTTGGAAGCGGCGTAACGGTTCAACCTTCTGCAGAAGTAAGCGGTTCTTCTAGCAAGTTCACGATAGAATCCGGGTTGCAGGCAAGCTGACAACTGTGCGTAGCCGGCAGCCATCGCCACCGGATTGCCGGACAGGGTACCTGCCTGGTACACATCGCCATCAGGCGATATACGGGACATGATCTCTTTACTTGAACCGTAGGCTCCGACCGGCATGCCTCCGCCGATGATTTTCCCAAACGTGATGATATCAGGACGGATACGATATAGTCCCGCTGCCCCTTCGAAACCGATCCTGAAACCGGAAATGACTTCGTCGAAGATGAGCAGGATGCCATGGCGGGCAGTTATTTCCCGAAGGAACTGAAGGAATTTACGGTGCTGAAGGAGTAAGCCGTTGTTCGCAGGAACCGGCTCGATGATCACGGCTGCGATGTCGTGGGCATAATCGGCAATGGCGACTTCCACCGCACGACGATCGTTCAATGGTACGACGATGGTATCCGAAGCCACCGACTCCGGAATACCGGCAGAAGAACTGATGCCGAAGGTCGACAAGCCACTGCCGGCTTTCACCAACAGCGAATCCACATGCCCATGATAACATCCCTCGAACTTCAGGATGACGGATCGACCGGTATAACCACGCGCTAGTCGGATGGCCGACATCACCGCTTCGGTGCCCGAACTGACGAACCTGATTTTTTCAAGGTAAGAATGGTGGGAAAGAACCAGCTGTGCCAGCTCGTTCTCCCTGCGGGTGGGTGCACCGAAAGAGGTGCCTGAACCGACCGCTTCCACGATTTTTTCGCGAACAGAAGGATGGTTATGCCCCAGGATCAGCGGACCCCATGAGCAACAGAAGTCGATGTACGAGTTGCCATCCGCATCCGTCAGGCGACAACCGTCGCCCTTTTCAATGAATACAGGTGTGCCGCCGACGGACCTGAAAGCCCTTACAGGCGAGTTGACACCACCGGGAAAAAATTCTTTTGCTTCCTGGAAGAGGGATTCGGAACGGGTCCTTTTCATTTTGAATAATCGGTTAAATGGCTTAATCTCGCTTCCGCGAATTTCGGAAGATTTTCCCGAAGCAGATTACATGTTCCAGAATACAGCAGCTTTTGCCCTTGAAATGGACAGGAAAGACCCCTTGAGGTCGTTCCGTGACAAATTCTTTTTCCCGTTGGTGAATGGAAAGCAGGCGCTCTATTTCACCGGCAACTCACTCGGGTTGCAGCCTAAAACCACCCAGCATTACGTATTGAACGAGCTGGAAGATTGGGCCACGTATGGCGTCGAAGGGCATTTCCATGCCAGGATGCCTTGGTTCAGTTACCAGGATTTCCTGACGGAACAGGTCGCGCAGCTGTTGGGTGCACTTCCCATCGAGGTAGTGGCGATGAACTCGCTTACGACCAACTTGCACTTGTTGATGGCTTCTTTCTATCGTCCAACCCACGAACGATACAAGATCATCTGCGAGTACGACGCGTTTCCATCGGATCTCTATGCTGTACAGACCCAGGCCGCTTTTCACGGTTTCGATCCCGAGAAAGCGGTCGTCTATCTGAAGCCTCGCGCCGGAGAAGTTGCGCTGAGAGAGGAAGATGTGCTGCAAGCCATTCGTGAGCATGGTGACTCGTTGGCAACGGTGATGCTCGGCGCGGTCAACTATTATACGGGCCAGTTCTTCGATCTGCCTGCCATTGTAAAGACTGCTCATGCCGTGGGTGCTACCGCAGGATTCAACCTCGCTCACGCAGCCGGTAATGTAGAGCTCGAATTGCACGAATGGGGCGCTGACTATGCCTGTTTCTGCAGTTATAAATACCTCAATTCCGGACCTGGCGGAGTGTCCGGCATTTTCGTCCATGAACGTCACGCCGACGATGCATCTCTTCCCAGGCTGGCAGGTTGGTGGGGGAATGATCCAGCTACTCGCTTCAGCATGCCAAGGAACTTCGTGCCTGCGAAAGGCGCTCGTTCGTGGCAGCAAAGCAATGCGCCAGTCCTTTCCATGGCGGCACTCAAAGCATCACTGGATGTGTTCACTGATGCAGGGATGATGAAACCGCTTCGTACCAAGAGCGAACAACTGACAGGTTTCCTGGAGCATATCCTGTTGGATATCGATCGGGCTCTGGATGAATCATTGATATCCATCATAACGCCTTCGGATCCGCTTCGTCGCGGTTGTCAGTTGTCGGTCGTTTTCCGGCGCGATGGAAGAAAGTTCTTCGATGCACTGACAGAGCGCAGCGTCATCGTCGATTGGCGCGAGCCGGACGTCATCCGAGTCGCTCCGGTTCCACTTTACAACTCTTTCGAGGACGTTTTCCAATTCGGTCAGATACTTGCCGAAGTCATTTCAGAAAGCGGTTCCTGAGTTTCCTTTGGTTCTAAAACCGTATTTTTGACGGGTTCACCAATCCATCATGGCGGTTAAAAAAAACATAACGATCCTGGGTGCCGGACTTGTCGGCAGCCTGCTCTCCATTTATCTCTCGCGAAGGGGTTATAAAGTCACGGTCTACGAACGCCGTCCCGACATGCGAAAAGAAAAACTGAGCGCAGGTCGGTCCATCAACTTGGCTCTTTCGGACCGTGGCTGGCGCGGATTGGAAGGTGTCGGAATCGCTGAAGACATCCGTCGCATCGGTATTCCCATGTACGGTCGCATGATGCATAGCGTCGCAGGGGAGACCACCTACCAGCAATACGGCGAGGACGGCCAAGCCATTTATGCTACCTCCAGAGGCATTCTTAATTGCGAGATGATGAATCTGGCCGAGCGAAGCGGTGTGGAAATCCACTTCGGCCATCGTTGTACCGGCGTCGATCTGGAGCGGAAGGAAGCCCGCTTCGAGCGCGGTGATGGGACTTCCATCACCATCCAAAGCGATCTGATTTTCGGTTCGGATGGAGCATTCTCCGCAGCCCGTCTTGCCATGCAACTTGGCACCGATCGTTTCCAGTACGGACAGCAATACCTCGAACATGCTTACAAGGAATTGGTGATCACGCCGGGTGCAAACGGTTCCTTCCGGATGGAAAAGAACGCCTTGCACATCTGGCCGCGTGGAGGTTACATGATGATCGCATTGCCGAACCTCGACGGTAGTTTCACGTGCACGCTCTTCTTCCCATTCGAAGGAAGACAATCCTTCTCTTCCTTGACTACCAAAGCAGCGGTTCGCTTGTTTTTCCAGGAAGTGTTTCCGGATACATTGCCTCTCATGCCGACGTTGGAAGAAGATTTCTTCTCTAATCCTACCAGCTCGTTGGTCACCGTGCGCTGTTCGCCATGGATATATAAGGATCATGTCGCCCTGATCGGCGATGCAGCCCATGCCATCGTGCCGTTTTACGGACAGGGCATGAATTGCGGTTTCGAGGATTGCACGGTCCTGAACAACCTGCTCGACGAATACGGCGACGACTGGAGTAGAGTGTTGCCTGCTTATCAGACTTCAAGAAAACCCAACGCTGACGCAATCGCTGATCTCGCCTTGATGAACTTCATCGAAATGCGTGACAAAGTGGGACAGCCTGAGTTTCTGCTTCAGAAGAAAATCGAAGCGAGGATGCACCAATTGCATCCTTCTAAATGGCTTCCGCTTTATTCGCAGGTCACTTTCTCAAAAATCCCATACGCCACAGCACTTTTGAATGGTGTCAAGCAGGAAGAAATCATGCGAAGGGTGATGAGCATGCCCTCCATCGAAAAGAGATGGGATTCTCCCGAAGTGGAGAAGATGATACTCGATATGATCGGCTGATCAGTCGTTCAGGAACGGATTGCTCTTTCGCTCCTCACCAATGGTGGTTGCAGGTCCATG
>JBJTRB010000192.1:0-10159 GCA_046075925.1 Bacteroidota bacterium
GTCACTACCATCAGGTAGCCGGATAAAGGGCGGAAGGATTTCTCTTGTATCATGTGATTATGAATTGATATCACAAAGATATCACACTTTTTTTCAATTCCAAGTGCATGCTACAGGTGTTTATTTAAGGTATTTTAGAGGAATGTACCATCCATCCGGAACCAGGGCCCAAGAAGTAAGAGCGGAGGCCTTGCGATTGGGGTTCTCGTTTTGCGGCTTTTCCAAAGCGGAGTTTCTCGAAGAAGAAGCTCCTCGCCTGGAGCAATGGTTATTGCAGCAACGGCATGGCAAAATGGCCTATATGGAACGCTATTTCGACGAGCGGCTGGATCCTCGCTTGTTGGTTCCCGGCGCCCGTACGGTGATTTCGTTATTGTTCAATTATTTTCCGGAGCAGAATCTTGGCAAAGATGGCCAACCGAAAATCTCCAGGTATGCTTATGGTGAGGATTATCACTTCGTGGTCCGTGAACGGTTGAATGAATTACTGGCGTGGATGCGCTCCAGGTATGGTGAAATTGCAGGACGAGCGTTCGTGGATTCAGCTCCCATTCTTGAAAAGGCCTGGGCGGTAAAAAGCGGAGCCGGTTGGGTAGGGAAAAATGCCAACCTCCTCACGCGAAAAGGCGGCAGTTACTTTTTCATCGGAGAGCTGGTCGTCGATCTTGAGTTGGAACCCGACGGACGTGTCGAGGATTTCTGTGGCACCTGCACGCGTTGCATCGATGCTTGTCCTACGGATGCGATCATCCGACCTGCCGTTGTCGATGGCAGCAAATGCATATCCTATTTCACCATCGAATTGAAGGAAGAAATCCCTTCCGACTTCGAAGGCAAATTCGGCGATTGGGTTTTCGGCTGCGACATCTGCCAGGAAGTTTGTCCTTGGAATCGCTTTGCTCAACCGCATCAGGAAGAACGGTTCCGACCGCGTACTCCGATTTCGGATTGGAATGAAAAGGAGTGGGACGATATGGACGAGCAAGCCTTCCGAACCTATTTCAAAGACTCGCCTTTGAAGCGAACGGGCTACAACGGTCTGCGCCGCAACCTTGAATTCAGGAAGAGAACCTCTTGAAAACGGCCATGACGATGTCGGGATAAGCGACAAAAGTCGCAGCGCACCACACCTGCAGCATTTTCCTTTCTTCTTTACCGAGTGTTTTGATTGCCTTGACCAGCTCCTTCTGGAAAAGGTTCTTGTCGAAACTCACTTTGGTGAGCACCAGCTTGGTGTATTCGAACATATTCATTGAATGGATGATCGGTTGCAAAGTAATCGCAAGCCCAGGCGATGTCAAGAGCATTCGGGCTCCTGAAAGTATAACGGTAAGATTAGGAGGATAATTGTTTGGAAATACGCTGAAGTGGCCGCCTACAGCGGACTTGGACGCTTATTCGGACCAACGGAAGGATTCCTGTTGGATACCGCTTAAGTCGATGACGCGGTCGACCACTGTCGCTGCAAGCTCGCTGAACGACTGCGGTTTGGAATAAAAGGAAGGGCTGGCTGGACAGACAATGGCACCGGCTTCGGTGACCGTTTTCATGTTGGTAAGATGAATGAGACTATACGGCGTATCTCTGGCCACCAGTATCAGACGTCTGCGTTCTTTCAGCATCACATCGGCAGCCCTGGTGATGAGATCATCGGATACACCTGATGCGATTCTGGACATCGTGCCCATGGAACAAGGGCAGATGATCATTGTGTCGTAACGAGCAGAACCTGAAGCGAAGGGTGCAAAAAAATCGTTGCGGTCGTACATCTTGAACGGAAGTGACTCGTAGCTCCTATCGCCCAATTCATGAAACCAGACATCCTTGGCGTTGTCTGTCATCACCACACCCACTTGTTCGATTTGGGAGGAAAGCTTGCCCAGTTTTTCGAATAACACCTTTGCGTAGATGGAACCACTCGCTCCCGTCAACGCAACCACGATCTTCTTCCTGTTGTTTTCCATGTCATTCAAACAAGGCAGTCGCCTCAAAGTTATGGCATAAACCGCTCTTTAGCGGTAGCTCTTTCGTTTTGACCAACGGTGTGCTCCCCAGCCCGCAAATGCGCCAACCACGTTCGCCGCAGCGTCCCGTACGTCTCCGCTGCGGTCGATGAAGACATGTGCTTGCAACCATTCAATGCCAGCACCATAACCTCCAGCTAGCAGTAGGATGATCCATACGCGAACTACCGTGTCGGGAGAGCAGGATTCCTTCAACATCAGAAAAGAAAGCACGCCGAACAGAATCACGTGGGTGACCTTGTCCCACTTGAGCCAACGCCAGAAGTCAGGCTCAGGGATGTGCTTACCGGGTATCCCGCACAGCAGGAGGATGAAGACCGCCCAAAGCAAGGAGCGGTGATAGCGCCTGAAAAACTGGGTCATCAGGAAACGCCGACCAGCTGGCTGTATTCTGCCGCTGAGAGGAGTTTGGAGGCTTCGGAAGGATCGGACATCTCTACGCGAATCATCCAGCCGTTGCCGTAGGGATCCTTGTTGACCGACTCCGGATTGGATTCCAACGCAGCATTGACTTCGAGTACTTTTCCGGATACGGGCATGAACAAATCGGAAACGGTTTTCACCGCTTCAACAGTGCCGAAAATGGCTTCTGAAGAAAGCGTATCACCCACAGTGGTGATATCTACGTAGACGATATCGCCCAGCTCGCCCTGAGCGAAATCAGTGATGCCGATGGTTGCGATCGTACCTTCCACCTTGATCCATTCATGGTCTTTGGTGTACTTGAGGTTGTCCGGGAAATTCATGAGGCGAACTTACATAAAAAGCCGCAAATCCGGACAGCGTCCGGTCAGCCATTACTGAGCAAGGGTGAAGCGTACGCTCAGGCCTGCATTGGTATTGGCCGTCGGGTAGCTCGAAGAAACGAAGGGGTTGTTCGAGTTGTATTCATAAAACGCCCGGATGTTGAATCGCTCGTTTATCGGATAATCGGCAGAGAATTTCACACCCAAGGTCCTGCTTCCTGCACTGGGTTGATTGGTACCCTCGATGGCCTTTCTGAGAATGGTAGTGTTGTTTCTCATGTTGATGTCGGCACGGATACTCAGGTCACTGACCGTCGGCTTCGGTCCGGTCCGGATCGGAAACTTCACTTTCTTGATTTTATACCCTACTCCGATGACGTATTCTATTCCCCGCACTTCGGTGACCTGGATGTTGGAGTAGGCAAGGGTGAGGGTGCGGTCGCGGCGGATCTCGAAGCGTGTCTGAAGACTGTTCTTCCAGGTCATGTCCACACCGATAAGCGGAGACAGCTGCTCCGATATGGTGATCTGTTGGAAATCATACTGGGGGATGAAGTTGCCTACGGTATCCCTGTTCGACGAAAATCCGTCCTGGGATTCGTACAGCAGATTTTGGGTGAATGAGTTCACGCTGTATACGGAACGGTAACCGTGAGACAGGTTGAACGATTGCAACACCTTCTGGAAGAGCGGCACCTTGGAAAGCCCATCGTAGGTGATCCTCCAGTTCGGTCGCGGAATCTGAGGGAATCGGTTGGTGAAACGTTCCGAAGGTGTTTTGCCGGAATAGGCAGAGAGGAAGGCGGTTGTCAGCACTTCCGCCTGCGACGGTCCGTATCCGTTCTTGAAACCCGGTATCGTATCATTCCCTCCTGTGTAATTTGGATTTTTAGCTGCCAGCAATTGGGAGGCTTCGCTTCGATAGTCCAGGAAATTCAACCAGTTCTGGTTGGAGTAAGTCTTGTCATCCTTCACGAACTGTGTACTCCATGTCAGATAAGAGATCGAGAAATTACCCGACTGGGTCGGGCTGTAGATGTTATAAGCTCCATTCGCATCGGCACGGAAGAAAGAGCTTCGGGTCAACGAATAGGTGCGGGTCGCAGTGAATTCGATTCGGAAGGACTTCAACGGCTCCACCGTCACTCGGGCGTTCAGATTCTCCTGGTGGTTGGTGGAGTAGAAGGAATTAAGTGCGGTGTCGGTGGTCAGCCACTTGTTGCGAACCGCCAGCGGACGGATATCGGCTTGACTACCTACTACGAAACCGAAATTGGGTGCCGGTCCCGAACTGCCCGGATAATTCCAATCCTGTCCCATGAAGTCCGGCCTCGGCCTGAAACCAGGTAACGATGTTCCATTGGTCTCGCTGTAGGTAAGCGATCCTGTCTTGACCATCATGATAAGGTTACCGACTCCTCGTACGAATGGATTGATGGTGCCTTCTGGTTTTTCATCCTGGCCGACCTTCAGGCTATCGCCTGGTGCGCCCCCTTTTTTCTTGACCGGACTGGTCTTGCTTCCGGGTTGACGTTGTGATTGTTGATTGATCCGCTTGAGGAACGGTACCTTGTTGTACAGGTTAGTGAAAGTGAAATTGCCATTCACCTGTATCGTCTGCGAGTTGGATATCGTGTTGGCGAATGGATTAAGCGATATCGCATTCGTAGCCGAGTCGCGTACCAGTCCGGAAGATACCCAGCCGAAATCCGCTCCATAGCGGATGTTGGCGCTGATCCAATCGGTCAATGGAATTTTGCTGAATGGCAGATTATAGGTGACATTCCACGTGTGACGGTAATTGTTGAGTCGACCCAGCCGAAGGATGTTCGTCTTGATGGAATCGCGCTCCTTTTCGGAGTCGATACGTCCTGCCGGTTCGTCGATCACCGCGGCTGCCGACGAATTGAAATCAAGCT
Organism: Bacteroidota bacterium; assembly: GCA_046075925.1. GTDB lineage: Bacteria > Bacteroidota > Bacteroidia > AKYH767-A > 2013-40CM-41-45 > Pollutiaquabacter. The sequence goes on from JBJTRB010000192.1 coordinate 4,690, forward strand.
TCACGGATTTGGTCAGATCCCAGTTCAATCCATACGTTCTGTTCATGTTGAACGTCTTGATGAAAGTGGGCTCCAGGTTGAAAGCAAGACCGCTGTTGTTCCTGAGTTGGGTTTCCGAGTAGGTCCTGTCCAGTGCGATCCTTGCATTCAAGCCGGAAGGGATCGGATTGAAATTGAAATCCTTTATCCATTTCAACCAGGAAGAACCGATGATGGTGCTCTTCGATTTCTCAAACGGTTGAATGGGCTTGGCGGTGCGGTTGAAGTTGTAACCTATGGCGCCTTGGGTATTCCTTGCCAGCCCGTACTGGATGTTGTAGTTACGTTGGTATTGCTCGTTGTAGATATAGGTGAAGTTCAAGTTCTCCACGTCATAGATCCTGGTCTTGGCATTCTGTCCGGTCTTGACTTTCCTGACGTTGGTGAAGTTGATGCTCTTCCTTTGCGTATAATCCTGGATCTGTTGCTCGATCGAATCCCTGACTTCCTTGTTGGGAGTTGCATCCAATGCCTGCGTCATCATCACATCGGGATCGAGCGGGTTGAACTCGGGATTCACAAAGGATTCACCGTAGGAGAAATACATCGGAACCTTGAGTCCTGATTTTTCCGGAAGGAACTTTCCAAGTTCGACATTGGTCGAGAAGTCGTATGATAGCCGATTGAAACGGTCCTGGTCATTCAATTTCTTCTCGATACTCCGCCAACCAGCAGTATTCTGATTCCCTACGAGGGAGACGTTTCCAAGGTCTGCGAGTTTAGCTGTGATCCGCGCAGTGGAAGCGGAACCCCCTTTCTGGTCGAAATCCGTCATCCGTAACTCATTCACCCAGACTTCCGCACACACCGGTTGTCCTGCTCCATCCTGCTCCTTCGGATTTCTGACACCGATCAGAATGGATCGGACGTTGGACAGATTGGGCGATCCCTTTACCGTAATCGTCCTGTCGCCGTCGGTATAGGTGTATGGGGTCAACAGCGTGACATCCGGATTGGTGATCAACTCGTTATTCCTGCGCAGTTTGACATCGATGAGTTTATCGAGATCGAGCTCGATGTTGTTCGCTTCGGGCCAGATCTGATCGGTCGATCCAGTATACCAAGGTGTGACGACCAGCGGCAAATCGTATTCGTAATAGTTCTGGCTGAGGTCGGATCCGATACGAACGAACAAATGCACATCACCGTTCTGTAAACCGTTCTCGGTGCCACGCGACTCGGCGTGCACGAACATGCGGAGCTTGTTATAGGCGCGCATGTCCAACTGGGTGTTGCGGTATGCGCCGCGTGCATCACCATCAGCGAGTTTGCATACGCGCATGGAAAGGGAAGCCTCGTTCAGGTTGGCCACCTGAGTGGTTGTGATATCCCGCTCACGCACGATGCCCGGAGGAACGACATACGGAATCGGGTCACGTGCTCCGTTCTCTTCGATACTGACAGATGAAATGTCGAATTCGGTTTCGCCGGGGACTTCCGGGGTGGGACTGTATTCCCCAGGACCGAGCAACGAATACAGATACGTCCTCCAGTCGCCACGCAGCAGTTCCAAACGCGCGAAGCGCAACACTACAGGCCGTTGGAATTCTTTCATGAACATCCGGATGAAGCGGATGTTCTGGAGGTCCACCTCGCCAATGGTCTTGTCGGGTTGTCTGACAGGAATCTTGAACTGATACCACTTGATCGTACCGGTGGTGTTGTTGGCGTAACGGACCGATGATTCGATCATGTCCGTGATGTAGTTCTGCCCGACCGCCATGTTCGAGGGGCGGAGGTTCACTTTGTATTGCCAGTAGTTTTCGCCCACCTCCATGTTGTTGTCACGGTTGATGTCTTCCATGTCAGGCAGCGTGGTAGCGGTCGACTGAACCCCATTGATGGTTCCATTCGCAGGGGAGTTGCCTTGTTGTCCGTTCCAACTCTTGTAGCGACTTGCAGGGGTGGCATTGGTATCGCTGTAGGCAGGATTGAGGAAGTAAACGTAGTTATCACTTGATGGATCGGCATCAGCAACCTGATAGGCCACCGATCCTGTTCCATACAGTGCCGATAGGCGGTTGAGGTAACGGTCCCGGAAAAAAGTCCTTTCATCCGAGTCGTTCAAACCGTCCAAGCCGATGTCCTGTGCCGTACGGCTGTCAGGATCGTTATCGAAGGCATTCACGATCGACTGGACGATCGGGTATTTACCCCAACTGGATGTTTCGGTGGTGTAATTGTTTGTCGGAGCAGGAAAACCGTTTTCAAAGCTCTTGTGGCCATCACGCAGGATGTCCTCTGACAGGTTGCCAAGGTTGAAATAGAGCTCTCCTCCGGTACCGTTATTCGGTGAGTCGTCTGCGAATGGATCCATCATCCAGAATTGGATGAACTCGATGTTACTGGCTTCGAAATCGGTTGTCTCGATCTTGCGCATCACACCGCCCCATCTGGATGAGGGGTCACGCAAGGTGCCATCTGCATTCACGCCTGCTGAAATACCAGGTGCGCCTTCTACATCGTAGTTGTATTGGCCTCGTTCATTCGGATAATAGGCAAGGTTCATACAGGTGATCACCTGAGGACCGCCGATCTGCGATCGGTTGGGGAATACTTCGGCCTGCGGCACTTCCCGAACGTAGTTGTTACTCTGGTCGTTGGCGTCGATATCGTCCGGAGTAAGTCCGCTTTGCTTGCGCTGGAAAAGCGGATCGACGTAGTACCAAGCAGTCTTGGCACGGTTGAATCCGTTGATGATACTGTCATTGAAATCGCTCTCAGGAAACATCCCTGATTCGGTCTGTCCCAGCGGTGTACTTGCCAAATACCAACTTCCGGGATTTCGCAGGTCAAGCGGAGTGATGGCGCCTTCGAAGTCGTCGATGTAGGCATTGCCGCCTTTTCCGATTGCGCGATTGTAGCCGGGAATCATCTTGGCTGCTTCGGCACTTACTGTGATGGAGGAGACTTCCTTGGTGTTGTAAAGCGGAAGTTTGTCGAGCATCTTCGTGAGGAAGCGCGAATCGGTACGGTAGGTTCCGTCCAATCCGAGCATCCAGTTGGATATCGGCTCATCTCCGATGTTCACCTTTTGTGTCAACGGTCTTTCGTTGAGGTGTAGCATGGTTCCGCCCAACTGGAAGTCCTTGTTGAATTGATATTCGAACCGGTTTCCGAACATGGTCTTCGTCTGCAGGTTGAACATCTGCTGACTTTCAAGCGATACTTTAATCGGCGTATTCGATTTCAGAATACCGTCGTTGATGATCTTGACCCGACCGAGCGTGTAGTCGACGGTGTAGTCCACGTTTTCCTTCAAGGGGACTCCGCCGGCGGTGACGGTCACTGAGCCTCGCGGGATGTTGATGGCATTCAGAGGAATGTCGTTTCCGGCTGCAGCCTGGTAGGTTCCTCGCAACGTGAATTTGTTCTTCTCGGGTTGTTGTTGCGCCGCAGTCTTGGTCGAGTCATACAAGGCATCGTAGGCGTAATAATCAGCGAGCGTGGAGTTACCGCAGAATCTCGATCTCAGATAACTGCCGAATGGTTCGCGTACGGGGAAAATGATGCGTCCCGATTGGGTGTTGATGGTGATACCGCTGACGAAATCGAATATCCCGTCAGGCTGCGGGTCAAGGTTCGTATTCAACTGATCCATGTTGAACAACCTGATCAACGGGATGCCCTGAACACTGGTGCATCCTTCCGGGATATAGTTGATGTTGCCACCGATGCGGTCGTCCTGGTAAAGCACGTCCAGCCTGAAATCCTTCTGCGAAATATTGTATCCTCCCAATGAGTAGACGTTACGCATCATCAGGTCCCACGTGTAGAATTTCGGAGTGTAAGACGTGCTGCGGATCAGTTTCGTGAATAACGCCTGCGTACCGTTCACGTTGCTGTTGTAGGTGGAAATTTCACCCACACGGTGCAGCTTGCCGTTGTAGGTGTATTCGAAAGCGACTGCAAGTACCTGACTGGGTTCAAGAGCGGTGTTCAATGAAATGTATCCCAACTGCGGATTCAACGTGTATTCACTAGGTTGTAAAAGCCTGGCGTTTTCGACCGTTTCGAAGTTGCGTGTGCGGCAGAACGTGTTCGTGCCACAAAGCGGATCAAGAATGCTCGATGCGGCAGAGATGGAGCGTAGCTGTGTCAGCGCGCCAGTGCCGAGCTGGGCATACAGGTTGTTGGAGGAGTCGGATGGCTCCACGACGTTGTAGGGGAAGCCCGATGGCCTTGAAACCAACGTCTGGTTGGAGTCAGGAAGGTATTCGCCCAGATCAGCGAACGCCACGATGTTCCGGTTCTGCTGGGTCTGTGATGCGATGAAGCTTCTGGAGGTCACCCATACTTCCACTCTTGTCACGACGAAGGGCGAACTGATCCTGTTGAGTTGGCTCAGCGTACGGTCGTAACTGTCCTTGAAGAATTGGGAAAGGAAGAAGTGCCTGTTCGTTTCGTACTGGTCGGCTGTGATGGAGAAATTGATGGCTTGTGCTCCTCCCTTCACTTCGACCGATTGTGATTTTCCTCGCTGCTGACTGTAGACGCTGGTTACGGATAAGCGTCCGAATTGCAATTGAGTCTTGACACCGAATAGACTCTGCGAACCTTGAATGAGCTGACTTGTCAGTGGGAAATTGATATTACCAGCATCGATCTTGCGGATGATGTCGTCTTCGTAACCCGTGTATTCGATCTTCATCTGGTTTTCGAAGTCGAAGGTGGCTTGGGTGTTGTAATTGGTCGTAAGCTTCATCTTATCGCCGATGTTGGCGATGACGTTCATCTGAATCTGCTCACGGAAGTCGAAGGTGGTCACCCGGCGCTGTCGCTCCGGTAAAGCGGGGTTCTCGTTCTTGGCTATGTTCAGCGCGAAGAACAACTCTGCCGAGCCCTGTGGACGGATGTCGATGGTGTTTCCACCGAAGATCCTGTCGAAAATCTGACTTTTGACGGTGATCTTAGGAGCGAATACTTTTTTGTTCGCCTTATCCTCCTCGCTGGCACGCTGGCGCCAGTACTCGCGTGTGGTGTTCTTGTATTCCCTGTCCACGAACTCCTCGAAGCTCAGGTACGAAGGATTGCGGTAAAATAGGTCGCCGACCTTTTCGTTGATGTTATACCGGTTCTGATCGGTGTCATATTCGATTTCCGACTTCACGTTCGAAGGGTCGGACATGTACATCGGACTCTGCGGAACCTGTGAGTTGTATGAATCGGAAATCCGGTCCTCGAACGGGTATGGCAATGCCCCTCCCGTATCCGGCGATTCTGAAAAATCGCTGTCAGGACCGTACCCCACGAAGCGGGCAGGGCCGTCGGCTGCCCACACCATGGTGACCAGCGACAATACGACACCTGTCCCAAGAAGATGGCGTTTTAAACTCTTCAAGGGTTGATTAACGTGCTGTTTCGAACTTTAATTGGTAAAATCAGCTCAAATAGGGTCCTTTCTTTAAAGAGGCCCTAAAATAACTCATTT
>JBJTRB010000193.1:0-4629 GCA_046075925.1 Bacteroidota bacterium
CAATATCCAGGCTAACAGAAATCCGATCAACGGAAAAAGCAACATGAAACCGAAGTACCCGTGATGCTTGCGTTGAGCGTCCCGGAACAAGGGAAAATATTTGACGGTAGCATTTCCGATACCCAGCGGTACGAACATGGCAACCAGTACGGAGAACGAATAAAGGATCCGGGTCAACCCCAACTCCTCCTTTGTTAGGAAATGAGGCTGAATGATGATCAAATTGACAAAGCCCATCAGGATGCCGAGGTATCCACTGATGGTATTCTTAATGCCTTGTCTTTTGATTACACCCATGCGTCATAGTTTGTTACTTGCTGGCGACATCCAACGACGGTGCCAGGCAAGGAATGAAAAAACGAACCAAAGTCGCTCGAAATTCTGCAGACGACCTTCTAAATAGGCTGACTTGAGCTTCCTTACAGCCTCCACATTCAATACACCGGTTGCTACGACTTGGTCCTCATCCATCACTTCGTTAAAAAGTCCACGAAGATCCGTACGCATCCACTTCACCAGCGGGATCCCGAAACCCATCTTTGGCCGTTCCATCATGGTACGAGGAACGTATTTGTGGACGATGTCTTTTAGTATGCGTTTCTGAATGCCCTTGGAGAACTTGTATTCAGATGGGAGCGTCGCCACCCATTCCAGCACCTTATGGTCCAGGAAGGGCTCCCTGCCTTCTAAGCTGGCAGACATGGTTGCCATATCGACTTTGCGAAGAATGTCTTCCACGAGATACGTACGGTATTCTACGGCCAGGATGCGGCTAAGATTATCGTTTTCAAGGTTGAGCAGTTCATTCTCATCGAATGGAGTGTGTAGCTGATTGAAAGGAAGGCTGATCAGTTGACGTGTTTCAGCGAGGGTGAAAACTTCGTTCGTGATCATGAACCTTTTCAGCGGATCGCTGGTGGCAAGCACTCCTCGTAATTTTCCATATCGATCGGGTTGTACTACAGAAGGAGTCAAGGCAGGTAAAAGCCGGCTAACTAGTTTACCAACGGAATCGGGCAACCGATCTAGCTTGGCAAGGTATCCGATGTTTTTAGCATGACGGGGATAACCGGCAAAAAGCTCATCGCCCGCATCTGCGCTCAATGCCACTTTCACCTGTTGCCGAGCGAATCTGCTGACCAGTGTGGTCGGAACTGCAGAAGAGTCACCGAATGGCTCATCATAGATTTCCGGGAGGGATGGGACGATATCCAACGCTTCCCGATACGTACAGATATGCTCGTGATGGTTTGTACCCAAATGCGTAGCAACTTGTCGGGCATGATCGGCTTCGTTGAAAGACTTTTCCTCAAAGCCGATCGTATACGTATTGATCGGACGTGCGGACTCTTTTTGTAACAGAGCCGCCACACAGGTGCTGTCATATCCGCCACTCAAGAAGAGTCCTACCGGTACATCGGAAACCATTCTTAGTCGGAAAGCATCCGACAGTACCTGTTCGGTTGCTTCCAACGCTTCATGGTATGCAAGACTGGTGCGAGGCTGGTTATATGCATCGAAGGCATTCCAATAGCATTCCTCTTTGGATGACTGATCATTCAAATCGATCTTGATGAAATGACCCGGCTTGACTTTGCCTGCGTCTTTGAAAATGGAGTACGGGGCAGGGATATAACCGAATCGGAAATAGAGCGACAGCGCATCAGGATCCAAGTCCTTTTTGAAATCAGGATGGGCATGAAAACTCTTCAATTCCGAACCGAACAATAGTAGCGAACCGGATCGGTAATAATATAACGGCTTGATGCCTGCACGATCGCGAATGAAAAACACGAGGTTTTTCGAAACATCCAATAGGACAATGGCGAACATGCCTCTGAATCGCTTCACACAGGTAATGCCCCATTGCTGGTAGGACTTAAGGATGACTTCAGTATCAGAACCCGAGGTGAAAGAATGTCCAAGTGAAACAAGTTCATCCTTGATTTCCTGAAAATTATAGACCTCTCCATTGAAGGTGATCCAGCAACCATCGGAGACATTCTGCATCGGCTGGTGACCTGAGGGAGATAAATCGATGATGGAAAGTCTGCGGAAGCCAAGTCCTATGGTAGCATTACCGACCCGCAAAAGTTCTAATCCCTCATCATCCGGTCCGCGGTGATGAATGGGCTGTACCATTCTGCTCAGTTGATCCTTATCAGAGCGATTGGAGTAGTCGACGAATCCGGCTATGCCACACATATTGCCCTGTAAAAATAGTCATTCCTATCACGGCCTTTCCACATGAATTATTGTTAATTTCACACTTTATGTCAACGCTTGTACCCTACTCCTCCCCTTTAACAGGAAACCTACTCACGCTGACAGGCGGCGAACTCGTTTCCGAAAGTGAACGGTTTCCTGTAGTCAATGGGATACCACGCTTCGTACCGGAAAATAACTATGCCGCTGCCTTCGGGCTTCAATGGAAGACCTTCACGAAGACCCAGTTGGACAGTCACAGTCAATTGGACATCACCCGAGAACGGCTGGTTCGTTGCCTGGGAATGCCGCTGGAGGCATTGAAGGGTAAAACGGTGCTTGAGGTCGGCTGTGGTGCCGGTCGATTTACCGAACTGCTGGTGGAGAGTGGTGCAATGGTCCATTCCATCGACCTAAGCGTGGCCGTAGAAGCAAACAAAGCCAACATCGGAAATCCATCGAACTACACGATTGCCCAAGCTAGCGTGTACGATCTGCCATTCCATGACCATTCCTTCGATATCGTGATTTGTCTGGGAGTGATTCAGCATACGCCTTCTTCGGAGAAGACCATCCAGTCGCTGTGGGAGAAGGTGAAACCAGGTGGATTATTGGTCATCGATCACTACCGATGGAGGCTTTCCTATTACAGCACCTTGAAGCCTGTATATAGACACGTTTTGAGGAAAATGAAGCCAGAGAAATCAAAGCGAGCCGTCGATCGACTAGTGGATTTTTTCTTTCCTATGCATTGGGCACTCAGGAATATCAAACCTGCCTGGTGGCTGATTCACCGGATTTCACCTTTGATCGAGTATATCCACTTGTTTCCGGAAAAAGATTACGATTTCCATCTTGAGTGGAGCCGACTCGACTCTTATGATTCGCTTACGGATTACTATAAGCATCTGAGAACTGAAGGTCAGATCAGGAAGTTGTTGGAATCGTTCCATGCTGACTCGATTTGGGTGGCACGTGGAGGAAACGGTGTCGAGGCCAGGTGTACGAAGTCGGCCTCCTAATTGCGAAAGAGAGATGAATCCTGAAAAAGCAACCACGGATAAAGCCGGCGAAGATTACTGGTCTTCCTTCTGGAAAAGTGCCCAGCAACTGCCAGCTGCAGCATCCCTTTCAGGTAAGAGCGATAACGCCTATCTCACTCGTCAATACGACGCTTTCTACAGCAGTATTTTCAAAAAGAAGGCGGAAGAGAAAAAGCGAATCCTTGAAATCGGCTGTGGCAATTCTGTCTGGTTGAGTTTTTTTCAAAAGGAATATGGATTCCAGGTTTTCGGACTCGATTATTCCGAATTCGGATGCGAACAGACGCGAAAGATCCTTGAACGTGACGGTTGTACCGGTGAAATCCGGCGTTGCGACCTGTTCGCTCCTCCTGCCGACTGGTTAGGAACATTCGATGTAGTATGTTCCTTTGGTGTGGTCGAACACTTCACTGATACGGCAGAAGTGATCAGATCCATCAGCAGGTTCCTGAAACCTGGCGGAATACTTATTACCACCATTCCTAATCTGAACGGACCTACCGGTTGGCTACAGAAGGTTCTGTACCGGCAAGTGTACGATATACATGTCGTCATGGATAAACAGCAGCTGAATGCAGCCGTTTCAAAAGCCGGATTGAGCGAAATGACCAGTAGCTACTTCTGTACACTTTCTTTCGGCGTTGCTCTTGAGACTGCAGGAGGAAAACCGGTCCATTACAAGTCGATCAAAAAGATGCTTGTCAAATGCTTTCAACTCGCTGGCAGGATTTTTCGATTTATCGATGACAGCTTCGTGCGTCTTCCGAAAGGGAAATACTCATCTGAGGGCATCATCAACATCTCGAAGCTGAAAGGCTGATCACTGCGGAAATGAAGATCCTTTATTTTCACACAGGGCGCTCCTCGTTTGTGGACAAGGATGTGAAGATCCTTCAAGAGGTGGCATCGGTTTCCGTTTTTTCATTTACCGCAGATAAGAAATGGAAAACGGTCCTTTTGTTTCTCAGACAATCGATCTTCCTGTTACGTCATGTTTTTTCCTTTGACCTGATTGTTTCGCAATTCGCAGGATACCACTCTTTCCTCCCTACCCTATTCAGCAAAACCCTGGGTAAAAAATCTTTGATCATTGCAGGTGGCACTGATTGTGTCTCCTACCCGACCATCGGCTATGGGAATTTTTACAAACCCCTTTTAGGGCTTTTCACCAGATGGTCCTATGCATTGTGCGACCACATTTCTCCGAAGCACGACACGCTTCGATTTTGTCAGTACGGATATGATCAAGCTTCACCTTCCCAACAGGGTGTTCTGGCCTTCATGCCCGGTTTGAAAAGACCATTTACCTCCATTCCGAACGGTTACGATACGGAGTTCTGGAAAAGCACTGGGGCCATCAGAATGAAAAACAGTTTCATTA
>JBJTRB010000194.1:0-4395 GCA_046075925.1 Bacteroidota bacterium
TTTTTCCTGCGAAGGACTGACCTTTCCTGAAGGATACAGAATGATCACTTCGATATTCTCGACGCCGTAGAATCCACTGGCAACAGCACTACCTGTGTCGCCGGATGTAGCCACAAGGATGGTCAATTTACGGTCGCTTCCCTGTACCAACCACGACATCAGACGCGCCATGAATCGGGCACCGACATCTTTGAAGGCCAAGGTAGGTCCGTGAAATAATTCCAAAACGTGTGTGCGATCTCCTAAGGAAACAAGCGGGGTATCGAACGGAAAAGCCAGTTGTACCATGCGTTCCAACTCCGAAACCGGCACATCTTCGCCGAACCATTCCCTGGAAACCTCTGCTGCTATTTCCACTAATCCTTTTCCATGGAGACTTTGGATAAAACCTTGCGATAATACCGGAATCCGTTCAGGCATGAACAGGCCATTATCGGGCGGCAAACCCATGAGCACGGCATCCTTCAATGAATAATGCCTGGAGCGATCGTTGGTGGAGTAGTAACGCATACTTGAAATCAGATGACTCGTGCCCCTTTCCTATCGACTCGGGTCACGAATATGTCTGCTGGTATTTTACCTTCTGAATATGTTTTCTTGAACGCCTTGCCTACTGATTTTGCAGTTTCCATCGAATCGCATACCGCAAGTATCGAAGGACCGGCACCGGAGATGCAACAACCCAACGCACCAGCAGCGAGCGCAACTTCTTTGGCAGCATCATAAAAAGGGATAAGCACCCTTCTGGCTGGTTCGGCCACATGATCTTCCATGGCCCGTCCGAACAAGGAAAGGTCCTTTCGGAAACAAGCGGCTGTAAGAGCAGCGGTATTGGACCATTGTGATATAGCAGTAGATAATGGAATGCTGCGTGGCAGGACATTACGCGCATCACTGGTCTTCACTTCGACGTGCGGATGGACAATTGCGAGGAAAAGACCTTTGGGTATGGGCAGTTGGATGATATCGTCCGCTGAAAGCGATCGGACCAGTGTGATCCCGCCTAACATGGAGGGAGCGATATTATCGGCATGTACAGCACCGCTTGCGACACGCTCCCCTTCTGCAGCCCAGCGGACCAATTGTATTTTCTTCATCGGACGACCCAACAGTTCATTGGCAGCGAAAACAGCAGCCACCGCACTGGCAGCACTTGAGCCGAGCCCCGAACCCAATGGCAAACGCTTCTTGAGCCAGACATCGAAACCGTAATGCTCGTTCACCGCATTCAGGAAGGACAACAAGGCCACACCGGCGGTATTCTCCTCTACGTTTTTTGACAACCGACCGTGATCTCCTGCGATGGAGCGAATCCGGATTTCCGATCGAGCGGTGCGTTGAAGTCGAACGAAATCGCCAGGACCTTCAATGGCCATGCCGAAGACATCGAAACCCGAGCCAAGGTTGGCCGAGGAAGCGGGTGCGAACACCTCGATGGTAGTCTTCGGTTTTGCCATGATCAGCCGCGGTCGAAATAATTTCCAATACTGATGATATCGGCGAATACGCCTGCAGCGGTGACCTCTGCTCCTGCACCCGGACCCTTCACCACCAAGGGTCGCTCATCGTATCGGTCGGTGCGGAAAGAGATGATATTGTCGCTGCCTGACAAGTGGTAGAACGGATGCGAATCATCGACCTCCTTCAGGACGACGGAAGCTTTACCGTTTTCCAAACGGGCGATGAAACGAAGACGGTGTCCTCTGCGCTCCGCCTTGGCAAGCATTGACTGGAAATGATTGTCGGCATTACGCAACTCACGCATGAAATCGTTCACCGTTTTGGCACGCAAGCACTTGGGAGGTAAGATCTGGTCGATCTTGATGTCCTTCATCTCTAATTGCAGACCGGTTTCGCGAGCAAGGATCAACAGCTTGCGGGCTACGTCTTTTCCACTGAGATCGACGCGAGGGTCCGGCTCGGTGTAACCTCGCTCACGCGCCTCTTTCACGATGTCGGAGAAGCGCATGCCCTCACGGAAGGTATTGAAGATGAATGAAAGCGTTCCGGACAGTACTGCTTCGATGGAGATGATCCGATCGCCGCTCGCAGTGAGTGAATTCAGCGTATTGATGACTGGCAACCCTGCACCGACATTCGTTTCATAGAGGAAACGCACATTCCGGTGGCGAGCGATACGATGAAGCATATCGTATTGCTTGTAGCTAGCGGAGTTGGCCAGTTTGTTCGGCGTAACGATGGAAATGCTGTGATCCAGAATGTTAGAATAAGCGCTTACCACTTCTTCGCTGGAGCTGCAATCGACGAACACAGCATGTGGCAGGTTCATGGCCACCATCCTTTCGGCGAATCGGGCATGATCGACTCGCTCTCCCTCCTGCTCCAACAACTCGTTGGCCCTTCGCAGACTGATGCCGTCAGCATTGAAATACATCTTCTTGCTGTTGGCCAGTCCAACGATGTTGATCTCCAGAGCATGATCCGTTTTAAGATACTCGCGATGACTATCGATCTGCTTGAGCAATGTTTTTCCAATCAATCCTGTCACTCCAACCAGGAAGACCGACAGTGATTGCGTGCCTGACAAGAAGAAGGCCTGATGAATCGCGTTGAGCGACTTCACCAGATCGATCTTGTGGATGACGGTGGATATATTCAACTCGGACGATCCCTGAGCGGTAGCGACGATGCTGATGCCGTTTTTACCTAAGGCCTGAAAGAGACGACCAGAAACACCGGGTGTGTTTTTCATGTCTTCTCCTATTACTGCAAGTACGCTCAACCCCTCTTCCACCTTGACCGGTTCGATCAACTTGGATTTTATTTCCAAAGCAAAGGCATTCTCGATCGCTTTCCGGGCAGGCTGCGCATCCGAAGGTTTCACAGCGAAGGTGATGGTATGCTCACTCGATCCCTGGGTAATCAGGATGACGTTGATACGGGCAGTGGATAAAGCACCGAAGACCCGGGCTGAAATACCTGTCACTCCCACCATGCCACTCCCTTCCATGGTGATGAGCGTGACATCGTCAATGGATGAAATCCCTTTGATAAGGAATCCTGAGTCGACCGATTTGGTAGAAATGAAGGTGCCCGGATGCTGGGGGCGGAAGGAATTCTTGATGCGAAGCGGAATACCCTTGGCTAATGCAGGAAGTATGGTGGGCGGATGAATGACCTTTGCGCCGAAGTGTGACATCTCCATGGCCTCACGATAGGTCATTTGAGGGACTGTGAACGCCTTGCGCACCTTGCGCGGATCGGCGGTCAGTACACCGTCCACATCCGTCCATATCTGTATCTCATCGGCACCCAACGCTGCACCGAAAATGGCTGCAGAGTAGTCAGAGCCGCCCCGTCCAAGTGTAGTGGTTTCCTTATGAGAAGTGGCAGCCACGAAGCCAGTGATTATTTCAAGATCGTTTTTCGTTTTCTTGAAATAGTTCCGGATCGCTTTGTTGGTATGATTGAAATCCACCTTAGCGGATCCGAATTCCTCATCGGTCCTTACCACCTCGCGTGCATCCAAGAAACCCGCCTTCACTTTGCGGTGCTTGAAATAAGAAGCGATGATACGCGCTGACAACAACTCTCCATGAGCGCTTACGAAGTCGAGCGTCCGTGCCGAGAATTCCCCTACCAGATAGACGCCATGAAGTGTATCATGGAGTTGAGCGAAACGTTGTTCCAGGAAATCGTTCAATTGCTTATCACGAATCAATCCCAACTCCGTCACCGCTGTATGGTGTCTGTGTCGGACGCGATTGAATACTTCTGCGTAAGCAGGGTCTCGTTGAGCAGCCAGCTTACTCATTTTGATCAGATCATCCGTAACCCCGGTCATGGCCGAAACGACCACGCCCAGTTTACGGCGACCTGTCTTTTTCAATAAGTTGGTAGCGATATCGAAAACACCTTGAATCCGCTTGGGATCCCCAACGGAAGTACCTCCGAATTTGATGATGATCATAGGCCTCTAAATGAATCAAAATGCATACGGCCCGGGGGTGAAAATGTTCTTTTTTCTTACGAATCGACCCAATTTTTCAAAATACGGGGTCCAAATGGGGTCAAAATGGACTCTGGATGGAATTGCAGTCCGATGGTATCCTCTTCCCGATGCCGGAAAGCCATGATCAGGCCAGCCTGATCAACAGCCATGACGCGAAGGCAATCAGGAAAAAACGCAGCGTCTGCCACCCAAGAGTGGTAATGACCTGTTTCGAATTCAGAAGGCATTCCTTTGAAAACGGGGTCGTCATCCACGATCAACCTGGTCGTGCGCACCGTTCCATGCAGCACTGCTTCCAAGTTGGACAACTTGCCACCGAATTGCTGTACGATGGCCTGATGTCCCAGACAGATACCCAGTAAGGGCCGCTGCCCATTTACCTCTGCAATGAAGTCCATCAGATGACCAGAACTGGCCGGAAG
>JBJTRB010000195.1:0-18937 GCA_046075925.1 Bacteroidota bacterium
TCTCCGGCTTGCCTACTCCTATGAATCGAATGGGAGAATGATTCTCATGGATCAGCGGCAAACCCAATTCAAGTGCAGTACGGTTGAAGTAATCTACCTTCTCGAACAGTTCGTTTTGCAACGAATTAATTTCGGTTGACAAATGGATCTTAGCCGATTCGATTGTCGCGCCGAGAATCATCGGAGGCATCTGTATGGAGAAGATGAACGATTTCCCATTTGTCTTCACCAGTTTGTGTGACTCCTGATCAGGGAAAACCAACAAACCGCCAGCCGTTCCGAACGCTTTTGTGAGACCGGTTGTGAGATACAACCTGGGATGAAAATCACCCTGACTCATGACATATCCGGTGCCGTTCGGACCCGCCCAGCTCATGCCATGGATATCATCCAGATACAAGTGCAGTTGCTCATATTGATCGGCGAGCCGATACAATTCCTTAACCGGAGCGAAATCACCTTGCATGGAATAAACTCCATCCGCCATGTACCAGATCTTACGATAGGTATCCTTCAACGAACGGATCCTGTCCTCCAGCATATCCAAACGGTTATGGCGCACCACTTCCACATGGATGTTGCGCGACTTGAGCATCAAAACAGCGTTCTGTACGCTGTCATGGACCTGAGCATCCAGAATGATGGCATCATTATCCCCTACCAACAAAGGTATATTGGTGGTATGTCCGACAGTAAGCGACTGCAGCAGCAAAGCTGGTCGATCGAACATCCTGGACAATAACCGTTCTGCTTCTGAATAAAAAGAAGAAGAGACATATGCCCTTGAAGATGAAAATTGCGTTCCGTATTTCTGAATCGCCTTGATGGCACCCATCTTCAAACGCATATCGTGCTCGAGCCCCAGGTAACCACACGAGCCGAAATAGAGCAACTTCTCTCCATCCAACGTGATGTGTCGACCATCCAGACTTTCGTCCTGGGTATTCTGATGCACGATACCCAAGCGCACTGTGATATCAGCGACCTTATTGATCAACTCCATGACCACTTCGTGCTTGCTTTTGGAATCTGCCATGTTGGATGTAGACTTGTGTCTGAAGACAAAATTACCGGACAGAGCACCTCCAAAGCTTAGACTACAAAGACGGTTTTCACCACCGTTTTCAACAAAAAAAGGCCGCACCAGGCGGCCTTCAAGATCTTATGTAAAAGTTCATCGAACCACACTCACGCGCCCTACCCGCTCTTCACGTTTACCATTCACATCGGTGGTGACTACACGGTAAACGTATACATCATTCTGAACAGCGTTACCATCCACCATGCCATCCCAGCCTCCGGTCAAACCATCCCAATGGTAAATGTTAAGCCCCCAACGATCGAAAATGTCAGCGGATACCGTTGCGACATTATAGGTATACACCTTGAACACATCATTCTTGAGGTCACCATTCGGAGTGAATGAATTCGGAACATAAACGTTCGAAGTGGGTCGGATATCGATCCTGCGAACAAGCGTATCAACGCATCCATTCTGATCGATAGCGATCAACTGTATATCGTACTGGCCAACCGTGTCATATTCGTGCGTTGGAGAGTAGTCATTCGAATAGAATCCATCGCCGAAATCCCACGCATAGGTGCCCAATGCTCCGGTAAGATTGGTAAAATTAACGACGGGATAAATGTCGCTTGCAGCGTAGGCATTGTCCAGGAACTGAGCCACTGGAGGAGGGAAAATCTGAATGGCGTCATCTCGAACGAGACGTGTCTGGCATCCGCTATCAGAGGTGACCGTCAGCGTGACGTCAAAGTAACCAGGAGAAGAATAGATATACAACGGCGACTGGTCAGGAGAAGAACCTCCATCTCCGAACAACCATTCGTACTGGACGATGGAACCAGTAACTGCAGTGGAAAGATCGACGAATTGGGTCTCGAATCCAAAGCAGACATCCTGGGTGCCGAAATCGACCGTAGGTGCCGGAATCACTCTGACAGGTACCATTGCGCTGTCGCGGCAACCATTGTCACTGATCACCAACAGGTCTACCTGGTAATTACCCGGATCGGCATAAACGTGCGTAGGCTCCTGGTCTGAAGAAGCATTGCCATCGCCCAACTGCCATGACCAAGTGACGATGCTTCCCTGCGGAATAGTGGATTGGTCATCGATGGTCAGACTTTCATCTTCACAAGCCGGAGTAGGCGTGAAAACAGCATCCGGCAAAGCGAATACATTGGCAAACTGCGTCACGGAATCGCGGCAATTGTTGGCGGAGACGGTAAGCAGTGTTACCGGATAACTACCGTAGGCACCGTATTGGTGCGATGGATTTGTCGAATTGGCAGCGCCATTATCGCCAAAAGTCCAGGAATAATTCAACGCTGTTCCATCGCTGATGGCTGAAGCGTTGGTGAAATCAACCGGCAGTCCTTCGCACACATCGATTGAGCTGAAAGCTGCATTAGGCTCAGCGAAAATGGTGACGGTCTGGTCAACCGTATCCTTACACCCTTGGTCCGTAGTGACAATCAACCGTACGTCATAATCACCGGGAGATGAATAGAGCAGATTCGGGTTTTGAGAAGTACTACTGTTTCCATTTCCCAGGTCCCACTGCCATCCGGTAATCGTACCGGAACTTTGATCGGAGAAAGAGACCGGAACCGACTGACATACAGGTCCTGATTGGCCGAAGGTGGCCACAGGCAGCGGATTTACTCTGACCTCCACCTGATCCGTATCAAGGCATCCGAAAGAATTGGCAACGATGACGGTGTAGGTGGCAGTCGCTGCAGGTGCAGGCAAATTGAGTGTTTGTGACTGCACGTTGCCCGGGAACCAAGAATAAGCAGTACCTCCCGAGGCCGTGAGAGAAGTCGACTGGCCGAAACACAGTGCCTGATTGCTTCCGGCATCTGCGACTGGAGATGGATTGACAATGACACGGGCACTGGCCGAATTCTGACAGCCATTTCCATCGGTAGCTACCACGGTATATTGGGTGGTTGAATTGGGAGAGACCGTTATGGATCCTGTAGTAGCTCCGCCTGGCTGCCAGGCATAGTTCGATCCGCCAGAAGCTGTGAGTGTGGCAGGAAATCCGGGACATACCTGTTGATCGAGTCCTGCACTGACCACAGGAATCGGATTGATAAGTACAGAGTATTGAACGGTATCCTTACATCCACCATCGGTGGTGATGATCAGGCGGACTGCGAAAGTACCTGCGCTGGCATAGGAGACGGATGGGTTTTGGACAGTCGAGGACTGACTGTTTCCGAAATCCCAATTCCAAAAGTTGATAGTGCCCGATGAAACCGATGACTGGTCACTGAAATTGATTGCAGCACCTAAACATTGAGGGGCATTCGTGCCGAATGCTGCATCAGGAATGGGATTCACTGTGATAGTTACTTGATCAGTACCTGAACAACCGATGGCATCGCTGACAGTGACGGTATAGGTAGTGGTGACCAACGGCGAAACGGTCACAGACGAACCGGCTAGTGACCCTGGTTGCCATTGATAATTACCCACAGAAGAGGAAGCGGTCATGGTCAGACTCTCCCCTTTGCAGATTGCAGCACTGTTGCTTCCACTAGAACCGGCATCCGCGTTCACGGCCGGCATCGGGTTGACATTGATGGTGACAGTTGCCGTGCCAGTGCAACCATAAAAGGAAGTGGCTGTCACCGTGTAATTGGTCGTAGAAGGAGGAGTGACACTGACCGACGCGCCGACCAATGAACCTGGATTCCATGTATACGTATTTCCACCGGTCGCAGAAAGCGTGGCAGAAGTACCGGCACAAATGGTCTGGTTGGTACCAGGATTAGGGACCGGCAACGGCTCTACAATCACCTGTGCGGCATCGGTTGCAGTACATCCATTCGCATCGGTAACAATCACGGTATAACCTATCGTTGAAGGTGGAGACACCGTTATGGAAGCAGTGGTAGCACCTGTATTCCACGAGTAATTAGCGAATCCGGCAGAAGCACTAAGCGTGGCTTGTTGCCCCAGACAAATCTGCTGTCCTGGAACATTCACGGTGGGAAGCGCATTGACGGTGACTGTATTCTGCAGTGTATCCCTGCAGCCAGCCTGATTGACGACAATCAATGTAGTGGTGAAGGTTCCTGATGATGTGTAAGTGTGCGTAGGATTCGTGCTGGATGAACTATTGTTCGAACCCGAAGTGGGATCTCCGAAGTTCCAAGAATAGGTAGACATTGGCCCGCCTGTGCTCTGATCGGTAAAGACAGTCGACGCCCCTTGACAAACGCTGGTGGAGGTGAATTGGGCCACCGGTATGTTCGTATTCACAGTCACCTGTTGTACGATCGTGTCGCTGCAGCCTCCGGCAGCAGTCACTATCAATTGTACGTTATAAGTTCCGTTGGACGCATATTGATGTGTGGGGTTTTGGATATTGGATGTGCCACCATCACCAAAATTCCACGCCCATGTACTGACAGCTCCACCAGAGCTTTGATCGGTGAAAATAACCGGAGCTCCGCTACAATTGCTAGCAGAAGCGAAAGAAGCCGCGATGTTGTTTGCGCCTGGAAGAACATTGACTGTATCGTAATTACTGCAAGAAGCATCACGGATTCGGACAACATACGATCCGACACACGCGTTGGCCAGGTTCTGATTCACCACACTGTCAGGGCGCAGTGGGTTCCAAGTGTAAGTGAAGGGAGCCGTTCCACCTACAGCTGTAGCGGTAAGAGTCGTGCATTGCCCGCAAGGGACTGTCAGATCAGGACCTGCAGTCACATCCACCATTTTCACGTCGATACAATACGAAGCCGTACTGGTACCAAGAATTGGACAGTTGTCGTCCGAAACGAAAATGCTGAAGCAGTTGGAATTGCCGACATCGGCCATGGTAGGCACCCAGGTGAACCTGGCAGAGTCACGATGACCACCGAAGGCATTACTACCACCGTAGACATTGAATGTCGCTCCAGGTATTGCATAATCCCAATCCATATAGGTAGAGTTGGTGGGATCAGGATCGATGGATGCCACGAAGAAGCTGACAGTATCTCCTGCACAAACACTGCGTGTATAAGGAGGAGCTGAAGGCAAACCGTTTATACCGGTAAGGCTTGGTAGTCGATTGGAACATTGAAGGATGTTCAACTGGATGTCGCGCTCCACCTGCCCGATCAGAACTCCATTGCGGTATTCGCTGACGAGTACGGCAAAAACCGTCACCTCCAGCTGAGTGGGATCCATGCAGATGTCGCCAGTACGCGGATCGAATCGAACAGCGGGAACAGAGGTGACAGGCTGAGAAGCGCTATAGCCAGGCGCATACTGCAATGGAACGCCACCAACAGTCAAAGGGGTGATCATCTGGAATACCAAAGAATCGCCATCAGCGTCTGAAGCCCCGTGGTTAAAGCAGAAGCGCTGGCCACGACAAGCGAATGGCACCGGGAAATTCGCAAAAGTCGGCGAGTTATTGATAACACCGTTGGTATTATTGAGCAGAGCGAAAATATGCAGGTAATCACCCGCACCATTGGCGGTAGTGGTTATAGTTGAATTACGACAACACTCCTGTGTACTGAATTCCCAATCAGCGCATGGGCCAGGAAGTGTGATATTGCCTTGATAAACGAATTGCTGAACGCCGATGAAGGTGCCTCCAGTACAGGTTGAAGCTGCAGTAGAGCAAACAGGGGAAATCTCCTGTGGTGTGTTGTAATTGGTTGCAGGTATATTCACTACCACCGGTCCATAACAGGAGGAGACAGCGGTGATCTGAAACGATGTAGGAGGCATGATGCCGTCGCAGAAACGGTAAAACGAGAATGTAATCCGATAGGTATTGCCACTGACATGTTCATAGGTCAAGTCGGCTCCCATAGCGTGGGAAGCATTGGCCTGATAGCTGCTAATGGCTAAACAAAAAAACAAGAGCAGCCGAACGATCATAGAAGGTCGAACACTACGGTAAAAGCGGCTTATAGCATAAGTCATGGAGCAGCAGACTTTGGATTGGGTATGAAAAATAAAGAAAACAAGTCAATTTGCCAAGCACTTTCCGGGCAGAATCAAGGCTAAGTTTTTCAACAGAAAAATGACAAATGCCACAGGCGAACCATCTGAAACAACTCCCCTTTTCAGCGAAAAAAAAGAGAAAAAGGAAGAAAAAGCCTGAACCGATTATTTGAACATGTTCACAACTGGAGTACCCTCACAGGCTGAAGGCGACTGAATCTTCAGCATCGCTGAAACAGTAGGGGCAATATCACATACGGAAACCGGTTTTTGTGTCGAACCTGCCTGAACGCCTGAGCCGAAAAACAAGACGGGCACATGGGTATCATAACTGTACGGACTGCCATGCGAGGTACCCGTCTTGACCAACCAATCCAGCCATCCGGGAAGCAACTGAATGTTGATGTCTGAAGAGCGCTGGGGATGGTATCCGCGTTGCACAAGTCTTGCAACACCCTCGTGGCAATTGGAAAGATCCAGTTCAAATGAAGGATAAGCATTCAGAACACCGGGCAAAGACTTGACGAACTCCACACATGCTGACTCGATTGCTTTTTGATCCAGCTGTTTCTTGCTGATGACTTCATGGTCGAGATAAACATTGTAGGCATCGGCAAACAATAAAATACCATTACCGAAAGTAGTAGTGAGCATCTTCTCGAGTGTATCCCTAAGGAATGGCTCATCAACCAATCCTCCAGGAAGTCCGTGATCGGCGTTATATGCCGGATTCGCACACGCACCATGATCGGCAGTCAGGAAAAATAGGTAATTCCCCTGCCCCACTGTTTGATCCAAATACTTCAGGAACGCAGCAAGATCCCTGTCCAAACGGTAATAAGTATCCTCCGTCTCCATTGCATTGATACCGAATTGATGTCCGACGTAATCGGTCGATGAAAGACTGACCGCCAAGAAATCCGTCACATTGTCTTTACCAAGTGCTTCGCCCTCGATAGCTGCTTTGGCAAACTCCAAAGTAAGCGTATTACCCATGGGCGTTCGACGAACCAACTCAGGCTCCGTGCTGCGCAAAACAGGAAGGTCATGTGGGAAAACGGGGCGCTCTTCACCCTTGTATTTTCCTTCGTATGGCGCATCGTCTTGGGTGCTGTTCAGGTATTTATCAGGAGACAACAGCAAATCCCATTTTTTGGAAAGGAGCGTGTCGACCAATTTCCTTTCATTGAATGCTTTTACCCATGCAGGAAGGGTTTGCATGTAATAAGTGCTGGTGACGAAATTGTTGGAATAGGAGTCGTGCCAATATGCGCCTGTCGGAGAATGACCTGAAGGAAGGATTGAACCGCGATCCTTCAATGATACACCGATCACTTTCGAACGGCCGTTCGTAGCGAACATCAACTCATCGGTGATCGTACTGGAAAGCAGCCTGCGTGGCGACATCTTTCCTGAAATGGAGGTGGTACCGACAGCATTGACTGTGGAATCGCTGACGCAATAAACGCCTTTCTTCAAGGTGCGATCATACCACTCATTACTGATGATTCCGTTCTGTGAAGGAGATGTCCCGGTGTAAATACATGCATGGCCGGGTGCAGTGTAAGTCGGCACATAATCGAAGTGGGCATTGTCACAGGAATACCCTTCGCGAAGCAATCGCAGGAAACCATCGTTTCCATATCCAGCAGCATACCTGTGCAAATAGTCATACCGCATTTGGTCTACAACCATTCCGACTACCAATTTCGGACGATTGGGCTGAGCCGAACTGCAAAGAGAAAGAACGGTAATCAATGAAAGCAGCAGTGATTTAAGCTTCATGCTTTGTTGTTTTTATCTAGATGGATGTGGTAATTGAACACAGGCGATTTACGAGAAAGCGCTGCTACGAGTCCTCCGCAGAGCAAACCGAGCAAAGCACCTCCGATGATATCACCTGGATAGTGTACAGCCAGATAGATCCGGCTGAAAGAGACCGTGAACGCCCAAATGAAGAGCAGGGTCGTCAACCAATACCATTTCCTATCCGCTCCGAAAAATACCAGCGAAAAGAAACCGAATGTGTTGGCAGCATGCGAAGACACGAACCCGAACATGCCGCCACATGCACCATCAACCAGATGAAGTTGACCAGCCAGTTCGGGGACATGACACGGCCGTAGACGATGAACCCAAGGCTTAAGTACGGAAGAGGCCAACTGATCCGTAAGAATGACCGTTAGGACTGCCGCCAGGATCAAGCGGAAGAAGCCTTTGCCTTGCACTTTGTAAAAATACCAAGCTAATAGTCCATAGAAGGGAAACCACACCCACTTGTCGGTTACGATCCGGAAAAAACCATCCAGATAAGAATTATTACAACTGTTTATCGCCAAGAGCAAGGAGCGATCCCAATCACGAAGAACTTGAAGCCAGCCTTGGGTCATGCATTCAACGATTTCCAAAGGACATCCTTCAGCTCCTGTATCCCTTTACCACTAGCGGAGGAGATGAGAACGACTGGCAGTTCAGTAGGAACGGTTGCACGTAATTCCTTCAACAATTCATCATCCAACATGTCGCATTTGGTGATGGCAAGAATTCGTCGCTTATCCAATAACTCCGGATTGTACTGCGAAAGTTCATTGAGCAAAATGGTGTAATCTTTTGCGATATCGTTACTGTCACACGGAATCATGAAAAGCAAAATGGAATTCCGCTCGATGTGGCGAAGAAAGCGAATCCCTAATCCCCTACCCTGACTGGCGCCTTCAATGATTCCGGGGATGTCAGCCATTACGAACGATCTTCCTTCACGGTAAGAAACCATACCGAGATTCGGAACCAGCGTAGTGAATGGGTAGTCGGCGATCTCAGGCTTGGCAGCAGAGACCACCGAGAGCAGCGTCGATTTACCGGCATTGGGGAATCCTACCAGACCGACATCGGCAAGCAATTTTAACTCGAGGACTTTCCACTCTTCCCTTCCTGGCTCACCGGGCTGTGCGAATCGCGGAGCCTGCAGGGTGGATGTTTTGAAGAAATTATTTCCCTTACCTCCTCTTCCACCTGGCACCAACACCCGCTCTTCACCATCCTCTGTTATTTCGAACAAGAATTCTCCTGACTCCGCATCCTTTGCTACAGTACCGATAGGGACTTCCAAGATCTGGTCTCCTCCGTCGCTACCGGTCTTCAATGCCGAGGACCCTGCTTCTCCAGGCTCTGCAATCACATGCTTTCTATACTTCAGGTGCAATAATGTCCAGAGTTGTTTGTTTCCTCGGAGAATGATGCTGCCACCCAGACCACCGTCTCCGCCATCAGGACCGCCTTTCGCGGTATTCTTGTCACGGTGAAAATGTACAGAACCAGCACCGCCAGCACCGCTGCGGCAGCAAATCTTTACGTAATCGACGAAGTTGGAAGCCATATCTTCAGGTGGGATACGATCAGCCGGCCTGAGCAGGCTCGATAGCCGCACAAAGCGATTCGAAAATCTGGTCGATACTGCCTACACCATGGATACCCGTGTATTTGGATTGGGCCTCATAATAACTTCTTACGGGAGCGGTTTTGGAAGTGTATTCCTCGATCCGCTTTCGGATGATGTTTTCATCCTGATCATCTGCCCTTCCTGAATCCTTGCCACGCAGCAACAGTCGGCGGATCAATTCCTCCTGATCCACTTCCAAGGCCAACATGCGTGTAATGGAGGTGGATTTACCTGAAAGTAGCTCATCCAAGGCTTTCGCCTGTGCAGTCGTTCGGGGAAACCCATCAAAGATGAATCCTCGTGCCCCGGCATTGGCATCCAACTTCGAACCGATCATACCGATCACCACTTCATCAGGAACCAACAAACCCTGATCCATCAGCTTTTCGCCTCAAGCCCCAGCGGAGTCTGATTAGCCACCTCAGAGCGAAGTATGTCGCCGGTAGATAGATGGACGAGCTGGAATCGACCGATGAGTCTTTCTGACTGCGTTCCTTTGCCTGCACCCGGAGGACCGAATAGGACGATGTTTAGCATAGAGATGAGTTATGTTGAAATCAGCTTATAGATTGAATCGGTGTTACGTCCATGTCCGTCGTAGTCCAGACCGTAACCGACAAGGAAATCGTTCTCCACTTCGAAGCCGACATAGTCGGGCTTGAATGGTTGCTTCAGCGCTTTGGGTTTGAAAAGCAGACTGGCGAAGCGAATATCGGTCGGACCATGCTTTCGTATTTCCTCCATCAGGAAAACTGCCGTATCACCGGAATCAACGATGTCTTCAATGATGACCACACGTCGTCCGGACAGGTCCTTGTCTATACCCATGACATTTTTGACATGTCCGGAAGAACTCGTACCCGCATAGGAAGAAACACGAATGAAGGCGATTTCACATGCGCCAGGAATGCGTCGAAACAAGTCGGCAGCAAAAAGGAACGCACCGTTCAGGACAACGATGAAAAAAGGTCGATCGCCTTCCATATCCTTGCTGATTTCGGCAGCGAGCTGTCCGATCCGTTCCTGGATGACTTCCGCTGGAATGTTGAGCTCGAACTCCTTATCATGGACCGTTAAACGACTCATTTTTTTTATCAAAGGCCAAAAATAAGGGTTCGCAGGCGAGTAACCAAAGCCGAAGTACGGCCATCACGACCGGATTCTTAGCTTTGCAAGCACCATGGCCAACTCTCCGTTCAAATCAGTCTCCATTGGAATCCTGGGAGGAGGGCAACTTGGCCGGATGTTGGTCCAGGAAGCCATTAACCTCAACCTACGGATTGCTGTTCTTGACCCCGACCCTGACGCCCCCTGCAAAACCATGGTCGACAGGTTCGTAGTCGGCTCTTTTAACGACTTTGACACCGTATTGGCATTCGGAAGGTCGGTGGATGTACTAACCGTTGAGATCGAGCATGTGAATGTGGATGCCCTGGAAAAGCTGGAAAGTGAGGGCAAAACCGTCCGTCCGTCCTCAAAAGTCTTACGAATGGTGCAGGACAAAGGAGCACAGAAGGAATTTTATAGGCAAAACGGCTTACCCACAGCTCCCTTCTCTCTGGTGGAGGACATTAATGGCATCACCACCAAGAAAGACTCTTTTCCCGTCATGCAAAAACTCCGAAAAGGAGGTTATGATGGTAAAGGCGTGCAGGCCTTGCGTACTCATGAAGACCTGAACAAAGCATTTGACGCTCCCTCTGTGCTTGAAGCCTTTGTTGAAATGGAAAAGGAAGTAGCGGTGATCGTTGCTCGCAATCCTTCCGGAAACATTTGCACCTACCCCGCTGTCGAAATGAAGTTCAACCCGGACGCCAACTTGGTTGAGTCTCTTTTTTCACCTTCGACTATTACCTCTCGGCAAGCTGAAGAAGCATCACGCATTGCCGAACGACTTGCTGTCGCGCTGAATCTCGAGGGGATACTGGCCGTAGAACTATTCATTACCCGGACAGGCGATATACTTGTCAACGAAATCGCTCCGCGCCCCCACAATAGCGGTCATGCCACCATCGAAGGCAACGTTACTTCTCAATTCGAACAACACCTGCGGGCCATCCTTGATTTACCACTCGGCAACACATCCATGATCACACCTTCCGTCATGATCAACTTGTTGGGTGCTGAAGGATTTTCCGGAGAAGCCGTTTACATCGGAATGAATGAATGCCTATCCCTGAAAGGAGTCCACATTCATCTTTACGGTAAGAAAATCACGAAGCCTTTCAGAAAGATGGGCCACGTCACCATCTGTTCCGAACGACTCGATTCCGCCTTGGAAATAGCAGAACAGGTACGCACTACGCTGCAAGTCCAAAGCGCCTGAACCATCATCAACTCATCCCGATATAAAAAAAACAGCATCATGTCAAACCCGATCATAGGAATCATCATGGGTAGTCAATCGGACATGGAAGTCATGCAGGCAGCAGCTGATGTGCTTCGCGAATTCTCCATCCCATTTGAAATGCAGATTGTTTCTGCGCACCGCACTCCCGAGTGGATGATGACCTACGCACGAGGAGCCGCGGAGCGCGGCGTCAAGGTCATCATAGCCGGCGCAGGCGGAGCCGCACACCTACCTGGAATGACCGCTTCACTCACTTCACTGCCGGTGATTGGCGTACCTGTGCGCTCCAGCAACTCCATCGATGGCTGGGATTCCATCCTATCCATCCTGCAAATGCCCAATGGCGTGCCCGTTGCAACCGTAGCCTTGAATGCTGCACAAAACGCAGGTATTCTAGCTGCACAGATCATCGCAACATCCGACGCCACGCTGTACGCTAAGCTGGAGTCATTCAAGGAAAATTTGAAGGAGAAAGTGATGAATGCCAATCGCAACCTGAGCGGCAGCTGAGCAAACGCGATAATCCTACTCAACACGACAAGCTGCAATTGAATGCAGCATTTCAGCTGTCAATTATTCAAACCATCTTTTAAAGGGACGACTAGGGTGAACCGGCTGCCTACTTTTGGCGCCGATGCGAACAACTTTCATTCTGTTCTTACTTTTTTACTACAGCCAAAATAGTCAAGCCTACTCGATCGGAGGTCCTGACGCAATGGGTGTCGGTTGCTCTGGAGTTGTAACGCAGGGTGCATGGTCATGCGAGCAAAATCCTGCTGGCATTGCGAACGCCTCCGTCAACACCTGTTTCGGAATCAAACAAACCAATCATTTTCGGATCGGTAATTGGAATGATGTTGCCATCGGTGCAACCATGGGGATCAATCGGCGCACGGGAGCAGCCATTCGATTTTCACAGGAAGGGATACCAGGATACAAATCCAGTGGCATATTGGCTGGAACAGCAGTAAGCATTACAAAAAACTGGCAAATTGGAATTTCAGCCGGAGTCGTATCTGAACTAATCGGCTCTAAAGAAATAAAAGCATTCCACCTTATTGAAAGCCACATCGGCACTTCGATCGATTTGAATAGGAATATCAAAGCGGGACTTGTTGCTGACAATATCCAGGGCAGCATGAAAAGCGACCCCAGAATCCCTTCGCCTGCTTCAATCCGCTCGGGATTATCCATCAGGACTTCTGAAACATTCGTGTTGATGGCAGAAGCTGCCGCAAATAATACAGAGCAAAATTTCAGCCTGGGATGTATTTACCAACCAGCAACGAATGTGGCGATCAGAATCGGTTATAACACAAGTGGCCGGCAACTCTCTGCCGGACTGGGTTATAAATGGAAAAAATGGTCGATCGACACCGCAGTCAGATACCAAGTCTATCTGGGCTCATCCACTTCGATAGGCATCAGCTATTGCCATGAGAAAAAGAGGGATTGAATTAGTGGCCATTAGTCTGATTCTTTTCCAATCCACCATAAAAGGCCAAACAATCGATCCGGAAATCACAACCGGAGGTGGATTAACCGGAACTGACATGAATGGTGAATTGCAGATGATAGAAAACGATCGGGAAATCGATGCCGAAAACCGTTTGTTCCCCGGTGATCAATACTCCAGCACTGATATCAGCCATTGCCTGAATATATCACAGATAAGTGACTGGAAAATTCATGAGACGATTTATGGTCCGATAACCTGCTGGGAAGAACTATTCGTATTGCCTTCCTTCAATTGCTCAACGATTGCCTGCCTGAAAGCAAGTAACGCATCGTTTAAACCCAACAAGGAAAACAGTCAAAACACCAAAGATGTCTTAAAGGCAACCTCCACTCAGCTGACCCAGACTTTCGAAAGAAATCGGATTTCGAAACCAATAACCATCGGTACGAACGAATCGATTGGAGATGCCTGGCACTCCGGTTTACGCCTCAGGATGTCTGATTCCAAGAACTATAAGCTCGGAATCAACCTGGAAAAGGATCCAGGAGAAGCCTGGTGGAGTAACAGAGGCCCTGATCATCTCGGGTATTATCTCCACATCCACCCGGAGCATAAAAAATGGTCCATGGTGATAGGAGATTTTGAATGGCGATTAGGCCAAGGTCTGCTGGCAGGTACGCGAATCTTCGGGGATTTCCTCACCGACCCGGGATGCCTGGCAGCGAACAACTCCGGATTACGACCCCACTCCTCACAATATGAAAGCGATTATTGCAGAGGAACGGGCTTTAGTTGGAAAGGCAGGAAGTTGAATTGGGACTTGGCAATTTCTTCCCGGCCGGAAGATGGCACATTGAGCTACTTGAAGAATAGAAACGATTCGATCAACGTTTTCTCCATTGATAAAAGCGGACTACACCGCACACCTCAGGAGTTGAATCGACAATCGAAGAGTACGCGGACCAGTACGGCCGGTGAAGTGAACTGGAAAAACGAAAGGCTAACCATAGGCATTTCAGGCTTGATATGGAAAGATGAATTTCCGGATGCCAGGTTCTTCAATCAGAAAAAAACATCTTATTGCTATGGGGCGATTGCAGTCAATACGCGCATCCGTACACCGATCGGATATGTATTTGGTGAAAGTGCTTACGACCTGCGTCAGAAACGATCCGCACGTATAGGTTGGATAGCACAGCCCGATCGATGGATAACAGCGACATTGCTTTTTTCGCATTCGGCGAATGGACTCATCACCCCCTACTCGACCACATCACCTATTCAGGCCGTGAATGGAAACTCGTTACTGGTCGCCTTCAGCGCGCGGACAAAAACCAGGTGGGAGGCTCAACTATTCTGTGAACTGGGAAGCAGCCTGAACCCTTCTGAATTTTACAGAAAACCGGTCGAGAAAAAAGGCGTCAGAATCACTTACAAGTTCGATAAGAAAAACCAGTCCAGCCTTTTGTTACGAAACACTGCTACTGAAAAAGATTTCACCGAACAATTCGGAACACCGAGCTTCATAAAAGACACTAGGCTGCAGTTGAGATGGCACTTGCATTTGAGTCCGATGTTCGGAGTGGAAATGGACTTCCGAGCCGAACTTTGTATGCGAAGGACTGGTAGCTCGCTGGAAAACAGTCACGCGTTCTTTCAGGACCTGCATGCCGATCTTCCATTACTCCCGCTCATACTTGACGGTCGATTCACTTTGTTTCGTGCACAAGACTATTCAGCTGCCATCCGCATACAGGAATATGATTTGCCCTACAGCTCGAATTCCTTATTGGCATATGGAACAGGACATAGTTGGTACGTGATGATTCGTCCGAAACTACCTGGTAGATGGAAGTGCTGGCTACGATTCGCCTCAACTACCGTTATTGATCGTAGCTTATCGGATGCACTTGGTACAACCTACGGCAACATAAAACAGGAAATCGGAATACAAATCAGCAGGACTTGGTCCGGACAGTGACCGGCAGGTCGAATGCAGCGATACTATTCCAGAACCCAGGAAAAGATTTGTTCACGACATCCGGATCCAACACGGTAACAGGCGTTCTGGTGGCACTGAAGATTGCAGCGGACATGGCAATGCGATGATCTCCCAAAGGGTCAACAATCAGCGGCATGAACTTTTCGGGAAATCGAGAGAGGATCAATGAGTCATGATCGATTTCTGCATCGCCTCCTGACAAATGCACCAATTCTAACAAGGCTTTTATCCGATCACTCTCCTTGTAGCGCAGGTGAGCTATTCCATGCAACCTGCAGTTGATGCGTCGCCCCAAACAAGCCATAAGTATAGAAGGAGCAAGATCGGGAGTGTCATTCAAATCGAAATCCAATAGCCCCGAGAGCACAGGGAAATGATCAGGAGATCGGATGACGATTCCATCTACAGTATCGGCTGTCTGCACACCCATGCGATAAAAAAGATCAGCCACTTTTTCGTCTCCCTGTAATCCTGAACGGAAAAGCCCAGAGAAATGAATAGTACAAGATGGGAGCAGCGCTGCCAGCTGATAAAAAAAGGCCGCTGAACTCCAATCACGCTCGATTTCAATATGACATGATTGAACCGACTGAGGACTGATCATAATGGCCTCGGCAGATGAATGGAATTCAACACCTGCAGCAGAGAGCACCTTCAATGTCATCGAGATGTAAGGGCGTGAGACAGTTTTACCGTCCTTGATGGTCAATTCCAAACCGTCCCTTAAAAAAGGAGCGATCAACAACAACGCAGAAACGAATTGACTGCTTCTGGATGCATCCACATCGATCCTGCCGCCGGTGATATGTCCGCCTTGGATGGCCAGTGGCGGCCGACCATGAACACCTGTATATTCGATCTCCGCTCCGAGAGCAAGTAACGCATCAACCAACTCCTCGACAGGACGATCCGTGATCCGACCTGTTCCGGCCAGCTGATGCTGACCTGAAATCATGGAAAGATACGCCAGCAAGAAACGAAACGTGGTACCACCATCACCCGCATCGAAAACAGGACCGGTGTGTCCCAGCAGCCTCTTCAGGTGAACGGTATCAGAGGAATCAGAAAGTCCTGAAAGACGGATGCGGTCGCCAGACAATTTACTCAATAACAACCAACGGTTGCTGAGACTTTTCGAGCGAGGCAACTCTACGACGAAAGCTGTCCGGTTATCAATCATGCGCGTCCATTGAATTCTCCTCCTGACGATAGGATAGCTGAGACAGCCTCTGAAATATGCCTCGGGCTTACAGCCACATTCACATCTGCTTCACCGATTTTAGAAAGCAATGCGAATTTGAAAACTCCAGCGTCGTTCTTCTTGTCGCCGTTTAAGAGCCGGATCCATTCATCCGAAAAGGAAGGAAGGACAAGATCCGGGAAATGCGATTGGAGTAAATGAATGATTCGATGAGTGGCATCCGAATCCAGACCTTTCAAGCGGTTGGAAAGTAGCGTCTCAACCATCATTCCTAATGCTATCGCCTCCCCATGCGTAAGTCGCTCCACTCCATCACCGAAACTCAGTGCTTCCAGTACGTGTCCTATGGTATGTCCGAAATTGAGCCTTCGCCTGCCAGCATGGTCGTGTGGATCATCGGCAACCACCTTATCCTTGAAACGTACCGAGTGCTGAATGACATCACTCCAGTCGTACGAAGTTAATTGATCGGGCACGGGAAGTAATTCCAAAGACGGGCCTGCGCCCACCAAAGCATGCTTGACCACTTCAGCAAACCCTGACCTGAGTTCTTTGTAGGGCAAAGTCCCTAAGAAAGAGGGAGAAATGAAAATAGCCTGTGCTGGGTGGAACGATCCAACGAGGTTTTTCACCCCTCCATGATTGACACCGGTCTTACCGCCGATAGCAGCATCTACCATGGCCATCAACGTGGTTGGTATATTCACATGACGGATACCACGCATATAGACAGAAGCAGTGAATCCACCAAGATCGCTCACCATTCCTCCACCAAGATTAACAAGTAAGGAAGAACGATCTGCTCCCGCTTTTCTGAGATGATCGACCAATGAGCCCACCGTTTCCAGGCTCTTGCTTTGCTCTCCGCACGGAACGGTGATCATATCCGCATTTTTCAGCGGACCGACCGACTCGATCAATGGTAGACAATGACACGCTGTATCAGTGTCAACAAGAATATGCAAACTGGTGAAGCGCTCGCAAGAACTCAGGATCTCTTCCAGACCACTGACTCCTTTAGTGTCTATGTAAATGGGTTGAATTCCTGATGATATCAGCGAAGGCATGATCAGGAAACAGCCTCCTCGCCACCGGCGGTACGTCCATTCATGACCTGGGTCTGCTGATGAATGGACTCCTCATGTATGACCTCGAAAACCTTTTTTATGAAATCAGCATTCAAACCCAATTGGGCAGCCAGATCCGGCCTGCTTTGAAGAATCTCGTTCCAACGATGTAATTGGTAAATGGTCACCTCGTTTTCTTTTTTGATCCCTCCAATCTCACGCGATATATCCATTCTGTTGACGAGGACATCGATCAGTTGTCGATCGACCTCATCGATCCTTGCTCTGAGCTCAGCAACACGCGAACTCGCTATGACATCACTGAATGAATCTTTTCGCACTACAAGTCCCGCAATCAATTCGGAAAATGCCTCGGGGTGCAATTGTTGCATACTATCACTTAATGCGTGATCCGGATCCGTATGCACCTCAACCATGAGTCCGTCGTAATCGAGATCCAAGGCGGTCTGAGCCACACCGGCGACTAACGACCGTTCGCCTGCAATGTGACTAGGATCACAAAGCAAAGGAAATTCCGGGAAACGACGCTTCAGCTCGATGGGAATCGGCCAGATGGCAGCGTTACGGTAGCGAGACCTTTCGAACGTGGAAAAGCCACGATGGATGGCCATGATCCTTTCGACACCCGCCAATCTGATTCGCTCCATTGCCCCAATCCAAAGATCGAGGTCCGGAGTCACAGGATTTTTCACCATCACAGGGATATCAACTCCTCTAAGGGCATCCGCTATGCGTTGAACCAAAAAGGGGTTTACGGTGGTGCGTGCTCCGATCCAGAGAATATCGATACCGGAACGGATTGCAGCATCAACATGGGAAGGATCCGCAACCTCTGTACAGGAAAGAAGACCATAGGCGGATGCGGCTGATTTCAACCAAGCCAGCCCCTGATCACCAGTTCCCTGAAAAGAATCAGGTTTGGTACGCGGCTTCCAAATTCCTCCTCGCAGCACGCTGACTCCGGTGGAAGCCAAACCTGCTGCAACCTTTTGCATTTGAATCTCCGACTCCACTCCGCAAGGACCTGCAATCAAGTAGGGCTTCGAAGCCTTTCCAGGCCACTTGGAAATCGGGAATATGTCTTTCAGAACTGACATGTTACAAATGTACGTCAAAGGCCACAAAACGACCTTCATTGAAACAACTTAGCGGCAAAATGGTTCATGTTTCAATCCTTGAACATTCATGAGGAATGGCGTAGGTTTGCGGCACAAATGAATCGCTCTGAACCCTTGTTTTCCGATACCCGGATAGCGTTCGCTTCCAAATCGGACAACGATTTGCGTAGGGCTTATTGGCTTTTCCGGATGATCGGATTCAACTGGCTCGTAAGGATCAGTCCCCCATTCGTAAATACCGCCTTCAGACTTAACCTTCCTGTAAAAGGAATCATACGCCGAACCATATTTCGG
>JBJTRB010000196.1:0-2606 GCA_046075925.1 Bacteroidota bacterium
ATTTTGTTCCGTCTGGTGACAGGCTTATTTCATGTGCATTGTAACGCGAGGTTGTCGTTCTTATTTCACCAGGCTGAAGCAGGACGGTTTCAGAGTCGTAAAAAGGAGCGCTGTTCAGGTCGATCTTGGTGATGAAGTTGCCCAGTTGCGAAGTCAGATATAGAAAGTTCCCATCCAATGTAATGAATCCGCCATGCGGAAAATCCAATCCGAAACTTCCGGATTGTGTCATCGTTTCCAAATTGATCACGGCGGTGATTCCGGCGTTCGTGCCATTCAAAAAACCGGTTCGCCCATCGGGCGTTATGATGATGGCGTTCCAATCGGCAGAGCCGACACTTACCGTTCCGACCAATTGGTCATCCGATGTCCTGAATTTCTGCAGTACTGTTCCCGAGTAGAAAACCGCGTACCAGAATTGCCCGTCAGGAGATACGCGCACCATGTGAGGCGCTTCAATCACATTGGGGTCGTTGCCGACAGGAACATATTTCATGATGCTTCTGCTGGCAGCATCCATCACGGCCACCTGGTCGCAGCCCTGCATGCATACGTATACCTTTTTTCTGGAGGGCGAATCAGGAAATTTCAGTTCTCCGTTGCTTCCCCTTGCACCGTCGGCGATCCACTGATATAGCAACTCGTATTCGGTAGAGGATAAGGGCGAGCGATTGTAAGGCATCGTAGGTGACAAGACCGGTCCTTGATTGGTGTCGGTATTGATGGAGTAAAGAAGGTAGCTATACTGTGGTGCTGAGGGCACGACGGAATTTCCACTTCTGCCCGGATCGAACAGCTTATCCCAACTGCTCAGGTCGATACCGGCAGCATTCGCTGCGTTGGAGGTGGTGTGACAACCGGTTGTCGCGCACTGTGTAAGCAGGATATCGGCCACTTCATCCGGATATCCCCCGTTGTTTTTATCCGGACTCGGCTTATCGTGGCAACCTGACATGGACATGAAAAGTATGCCGGCCATTAACACGGCAGCGAAGTTCATTGAACGTGCTGTGAATTTATTCGCTGACATACAATGCTACGTTTTGTGTGTTGTTATTCAGATTGCTTGACAATAGCCTCACGGGCATATACCCTACGACGGAATCGCCCCAAATGCTGTCAAAGCCGAAGGAGTACAGGTAGTAATCTCCAGGAAACAGCCGGTTGAAAACCACTTTCCCGCCTTCATCAGTGATGCTTGTTTGGGAATACGCTGATGTGTCGTATCCAGGAAATGAAATGGCATCTTTGGCCAAATACACGTGAAGTCCGGGTACATTCCAGTTGTGGTGCTTGGCGATGACTTCCAGATGTATTGATCCTTGAATGGTATCCCTTTCGGTTTCCTTTTTACAGGAAAAAACAAACAGGACTCCAATCAGAAGGGCTGAACTTGAGCTGAAAGTGTTCCTGATTTTCAAAGCACCTGATTTTAATCAATTTGAAGCGATGATCCGCTTCTGCAAAGGAGACCTTATTCTGTAATCGGAATATCGACCAGTACTTCTCCGGAGGTTTTATCGGTGGACAATGGTATGCCGCCTCTTACTACTTCCTGATAGGTGGTGTCGAAGCCGGAAGCGTAGAGGAAATAATTGCCGCACTTCAATCCTTCCACGTGTACATGGTCTTCCCCTTCTTCTCCGATGAATACGGTGTCATAGCCGATAGGTGCATTGGGCCACTCCAAGGCATTGAATCTCACCCAAACGGTATCCGGAGCACCTGGCTGGTTGGCGATGATTTCCCCGTGGTGTTTTAGATAAGCTACTGCGGTCAGTTGACCGCCAGCCCCACCGATACAGATGCTATTGTCGTTGTCCTTGCAACTGCTTAAAATAAGCACCATGCTGATGGAGGCTAATAGGAGATTTCTCTTGGTTTTCATGCTGTATTGTTTGTCCCTTTAATAACGCATGAAATTACTAATTGGTTTCAAATGCGTAACATGGAAATGTCATAAATCATCAATGGTTCAGGATGCTGAACGGAAATTGAATGCCTGCAGAAATGTTTCTTCCGAATCCCATCACTCCGATTTCCTTGTATCTGCTCATGTTATTGAAGTATTGTTTGTTCAGCATATTGTCGCACCGCAAGAAAATCATGGCTGTGTGCCTGCCATTTTTAAAGTCGATGCCTGCTATGGTGTTCCAAACCCAATATCCGTCGGTGACGGTTTCAAACACATCGATACGATTCTGTGCGAAATTATTCACTGCTTCCAATGTAACGCGTGCAGTCGATTTTGTGTTCAAATTCCAATCATAACTCAATGAATGAGTAGTGCGTATTGGCGGAGTGAAAGGAAGAGGAGTGGAGATGGAACTGTTTTCGGAAATCACCAGTGCAATGGTGTTCTCGAAATGCAAGTTTTTCAAAGGGTGGATATCCAGCGATAACTCGCCTCCTTGAAGCTTTGCTCTGCCTTGTGTGTAACGATAAACCAGAAAACTGTCGTTATCCGCTTCGATGGTTTCGTTGTCGAGATTCCTGTAGTAAATGTAGTCGCTGATGGAATTGATGAATGCCTAAAAATCTACTTATAAATAATTGCTTGAAATGCTTTTTCCAAGGTCTAGCTGTATGCTCTTTTCCTTTCCCCC
>JBJTRB010000197.1:0-6069 GCA_046075925.1 Bacteroidota bacterium
AGAATGGAAGCCAAGGACGGCAGTTTCGGTTTTGACTTCGAGGCCATCTATACTAAGCTGCAGGAAGAGGTTCGCTTCGTGTATGAATTTGGCGGTCGGAAAGCCTCGGTTGAATTCGAAGGAGATGGTATTTAAATAGGAGTGACGGTTGGATGCTGTTTGGATTGGCAGAATTTGAAAAATGAATCTGCTTCGAGAAAGACCAAGGTGCGAATGATATCGGCCCCTTTTATTATATATTATTACCACCTCAATTCCTAACAGTACATGAAATCTAATTACGTAGTTTGTATCATTGGACTACTATCATACTGCATCGATGGTTTTGGTCAAGGAACCCCTCCTTGGGAAAGTCCCTTGAAAATAGTACGGTCATCTGATGGAATCACATTCAACACCCCCGATGTTTTCCAAGACTCTGCGGGAGTGCCGAATGTCATCAGGTGGAAATGAGATACCTTGATTGCTGCTTTCCAGTGGTTCAGACTTCCGAATCCGTCTCCAACCTGGGATCGAGTGGCGGTCAAATTTTCGTTTGATAATGGTCTTTCCTGGGCCCAACCCGTGTCGATAAATATCAATGGTTTCCCCATGAACTATCAAAGACCGTTTGATCCGACTTTGGCGGTTATCGGACATGACAGTTTAAGGGTCTTTTTTTCATCGAGCATCGGTCAGCCGACGGGCGGACTGGATTCATCGGTGAATACGTATTCTGCAAGAAGTGCGGATGGAATCAACTATTTCTTTGAATCAGGATCGCGCGTCGATGAACCGGTCAACCGAGTGATTGATCCGGCTGTCGTGTATTTCAATAACGCGTGGCATTATCTTTCACCGATCGGTTCACCACAACAGGGTGCCTATCATTACGTATCTCCTGATGGAATCAATTTCTCTGCTGTTCCGACCATACCTTCCGATAATCTACATAACTGGACGGGCAATTATATGATCGAGAGCAATTCGGAATTGCGATTTTACGGATGCGGATCAAGTATCTGGTGTAATTCCACTCCCAATGGAGGTCAGTGGATGGGATATGTAAACACCAATGTAGTGGGAGGTGACCCAAGCGTATTGAAAATCGCTGGAAACGATTATCTCATGATTTATGTCGGGCAGCCCTATTCCACCAGCACTGTGGACGAAATTCCGGATAATAGCATCATTCAAGTCTATCCCAATCCGGTGAAGAACATGGTTCAAATAAAATGTCCGGCAGGCTCGATCGGCACGAACTACTTTCTTTTTGACGAAACTGGAAAAATGGTATTAACCGGAAAAATCGAATCGGAGTGCCTTGTCGTTTCCGTAGGTCATTTGAAAAGTGGCATTTATCTTTTCAGTGCTGGAGAAAACAAGTTGCCACGGCTAAGAATAATGAAAGAATAGTACAGCCTGTACTTTCCGGCCGGATTCATCATAGAAGGAATATTCCGCTATCAATGATCATTCAACGGCAATCCCAGTCGCTGCCAGTCTTTCCAATTGATATAATCAGGAGCGACGCGCTTTTCGACCATGGTGATGCAATTGTCTACCGGGCACACCAATTTGCAAAGGTTGCATCCTACGCACTCCTCTTCTTTGATGGTATAAGTGTTATAAGGAATTCCCTTTTTCAAGTCGATGGATTGATGTGATGTGTCTTCACAGGCGATATAGCACAGCCCGCAGTGGATGCATTTATCCTGATTGATGCTGGCAACATGATGATAATTGATGTCGAGGTCCTCCCAGTGAGTGATTTTCTCCACTGATTTTCCAATGAAATCATTGACCGTCTTGTATCCTTTTTCATCCATCCAGTTGCTAAGGCCTTCGCACATGTCTTCCACGATCCGGAAGCCGTGCTTCATGGCAGCTGTGCAAACCTGCACGGTGGTTGCTCCCAGCAACATGAATTCAACGGCATCTTTCCAAGTGCTGATGCCTCCGATGCCTGAAATCGGCACTTTCCTTGTTGTCTCATTCTGACTGATCGTGGTGAGCATTTTGAGTGCGATGGGTTTCACGGCAGGGCCGCAATAACCTCCGAACACGCTCTTGCCGGCAACATAAGGATTGGGGACCAGCGTATCCAGATCGATGCCGGTTACGGATTGGATTGTATTGATCAGACTCAGTGCATCGGTGCCGGCTTCTACACAGGCCTGTCCCGTTGGGACAACCGAATGCACGTTGGGTGTGAGTTTCGTTATGACCGGTATGGTCGCTTTTTCCATTACCCATTCAACCACCATTTTGGCAATCTCAGGGTCTTGTCCGACAGCGGCGCCCATTCCGCGCTCTGTCATCCCGTGCGGACAACCGAAGTTGAGTTCGAATCCCATGGCGCCGGCATCTTCGCATTTTTTAATCAGTTCATGCCAGGAGGTCCGGTTGTTATCGGCCATCAGGGAAACGATCATGGCCCTGTCAGGGAACATCTTGACGACTTCCGTGATTTCTTTCAGGTTGATTTCCAAAGGACGATCGCTGATGAGTTCGATGTTATTGAAACCCATCACACGATGACCTCCGAAGTCGACGGAAGAGTAGCGGGAGGAGACGTTTTTCACCTGACTACCGAGTGTCTTCCAAACTACGCCGCCCCAGCCGGCTTCAAAAGCACGTACTACATTGATTTTTTTATCAGTAGGAGGAGCACTTGCCAACCAAAAAGGATTGGGTGATTTGATTCCGAGAAAATCAACCGATAGGTCTGCCATGGTATTGAATTTAGAAATGAATTGATCGATTACAGTGCCATATAACGTATGATGGCTGCTGCGCCGTCCTTGCCTGCTTGAACGGCATCAACGACTTCTTTGCCGCCATTCACACAGTCACCTCCGGCAAAAACGCCTTTGAGATTCGTCGCTGATTTTTCTTTCACTGTTATTCTGCCTGAATGATGTTCGATGTCTTGTTGAGTGACCAATGACTCGAAGGGTATTTGTCCGGCGGCTTTGATGACCATGTCCACGTCCAGCGTGAATGTTTCGCCAGTCGAAACGGGACTGCGTCGGCCGCTGGCATCCACATCCCCCAATTTCATCGCATCACAGATCAATTGGGTCACTTTCCCGTTCTTGCCGATAATTTCTTTAGGTGCTGCCAGCCAGATGATCTCACATCCATCGAGTTTGGCGATATCCAGCTCATGTCGGGTGCATGGCATTTCATCTTCCGTTCGCCGGTAAATCATCGTTACATGTTTTGCGCCTAACCGTTTTGCCTGGGTGGCTGCATCTATCGCAGTCATACCCATGCCAATCACCGCTACGGAATCACCCACGGGAACACTCGAATATCCTTCCGAACGTAATCGATAGATGAAGCTGATGGCGTCGACGACACCTTCCAGTTGTTCGCCGGGAATTTCAAGTCGGCGAGCCAGCCCTACTCCGAAGGCAAGGTAGACCGCGTCATACGATTGTTGTAACTGCTCGATGGTGACATCTTTCCCTAAAGCTTGATTGTACCTGATTTCAATGCCGCCGATACCGGTGATGTAATCCACCTCGTCCTGGCAAAATTCGGGAGTCACTTTATAGGCAGCTATGCCGTAAGTCATCAATCCGCCACCCTTGCCTTCTTTTTCGAAGACGGTAACATCCACACCTTCTCTTGCCAATACATGAGCACAACTCAAACCTGCCGGACCGGCGCCTACGATGGCTACCTTCTTGCCGACAGAAGGTTTTCGATTGAACAGCTGCCAATCGTTTTTCATAGCCGTCTCTGTGCTGTATCGCTGGAGTTTGGCGATAGGAATAGGAGCTTCATCCATCAGGTTATAGACGCAGGCCCCTTCGCATAATTTTTCGACGGGACATACTTTGCTGCACCCGGCCCCCATGATGTTGCTGATAAAAATCGTCCGGGCAGAACCTTTGATGTTCTCTGTCGTGATCTGCCTGATGAATTTCGGTACATCAATGCTTGTCGGACAACTCTTCATGCAGGGGGCATCGTAACAAAACAAGCAGCGGTTGGCTTCCACCATGGCAGCTTCTTTCGTCTCGAAGGGAGGATGGATATCGGAGAAGTTCTCCTTGTATTGCTCCGCGGATAAACGTTTGTTGGCTATTGGCATTTGAAAATGAAATGAGTTAGTCGGATCGTCTTGGATTACAATTCAGTCAGTTTGCCATAGGTTTCCGGCCTTCTGTCTCTGAAGAACTGCCACACGCTTCTGACCTCATCGATCATATCGAGATCGAAGTCGGCGATCAGCAATTCGTCTTTGTCTTCACTGGCTTGAGCGAAAATCTGTCCTCTGGGGTCTACGAAGTAAGAGCTTCCATAGAACTTGCCGAGGTTCCATGGCTTTTCTTCTCCGACACGATTGATACATCCCATGAAATAACCGTTGGCGGCTGCATGAGCAGGCTGCTCGAGTTTCCAAAGGTACTGGCTGAGTCCTGCGACTGTGGCAGAGGGATTGTAGACGATTTCAGCGCCGTTGAGTCCGAGCACCCTGGCACCATCCGGAAAGTGGCGATCATAGCAGATATAGACACCGATTTTCGCATATTTTGTCTGGAAAACAGGATACCCGAGGTTGCCAGGTTTGAAATAGAATTTCTCCCAGAAACCACTCGTATGCGGGATGTGATTTTTCCGGTACTTGCCCAGATAAGTCCCATCGGCATCAATCACAGCTGCCGTGTTATACAATACACCGGATTGTTCCTTTTCATAAACAGGAACGATGAGGACCATATTGTATTTCTTGGCATACTCCTGCATCCGTTCGATCGTCGGCCCCGGCACTGTTTCAGCGCTTTCATACCAGGCTTTGTCCTGTCCCGGACAGAAGTAGGGCGTATTGAAGATTTCCTGAAAGCAAAGGATTTGTACTCCTTTTTTGCCCGCCTCTTCGATATAGGGTATATGCTTTTGCACCATGGCTTCTTTGATTTGCTCGATGGTGCCTTCGCCTTCCGTCATCGGGAGGCTCATTTGAATCAAACCTGATCTGATCTTTCTTGGCATGTTGATTGGTTATTTATGATTGATGAATTATTTCTTGAAGTGTAATGTGCACTTAAATCTTTCCGTCCACCTTATTTCTTTTGATGAATTTTCCATAGCCCTTGTTCACGGTGCAAGCGTTGTTTTCTATGGCTACTTTTCCGCGAAGTAAAACCGTTTTCACCTTGCCGGTCAATTCCCATCCTTCATAACCACTGTAATCGACATTCATGTGGTGGGACTTCGCCGAGATGGTATGTTTTTCTTCAGGATCAATGAGAATGATATCCGCATCGCTGCCGACAGCGATGGTGCCTTTTCGAGGGAACATGCCGAATATCTTCGCAGCATTGGTCGATGTCACCTCTACGAACTTATTCAATGTTATCCTGCCTTTTTTCACTCCTTCGCTGAAAAGCAATTCCATTCTGTTTTCAACGGCCGGATGTCCGTTGGGTATTTTTGAAAAATCATTTTTACCCATGAGTTTCTGTTCCCACTTGAACGGACAGTGATCGGTCGCCACCACTTGTACAAGTCCTTGTTCGATGCCTGACCACAACGCAAGCTGGTCCTTCTTTTCGCGTAGTGGTGGACTCATGACCCAT
The DNA here is from genome assembly GCA_046075925.1 of Bacteroidota bacterium. Classification (GTDB taxonomy): domain Bacteria; phylum Bacteroidota; class Bacteroidia; order AKYH767-A; family 2013-40CM-41-45; genus Pollutiaquabacter. The sequence goes on from JBJTRB010000197.1 coordinate 5,574, forward strand.
TAGGCACCTTCGAAATCGTTTTCATAAAGGCTGGCGTCCAACAACAGGTATTGGATACAGGTCTCGACGAATACTTTCTGATTGCGCAGTGTTGCCCTTCTGACCGCATTGAGCGCACCTTCACACGTCAGGTGAACGATGTATCCCGGACAGCCGGTGTAGTTGATCATATCGGCAAAGCGACCGCTGGCTTCCGATTCCGTTACTTCGGGCTGCGATAAGTAGTGATAAATCGGACTCAGTTTGCCTTCTGACTTGTGCTTATCAGTCAAATAGTCGATGAAATCACCGTTGGTGGCGTGGACATTGATCATACCACCGTGCTTCTTCACCTCCTGCATCAGTCCGACCATTTGCCTGTCATCGATCATCAAGGCTCCTTTATAAGCCATGAATGTCTTGAAGGAGGTTATACCTTCCTCTTCGATCATCGTTCGGATCTCTTTTTTTGTCTCTGCATTGAAATCCGTGACAGCCATATGAAATCCATAGTCAC
>JBJTRB010000198.1:0-4403 GCA_046075925.1 Bacteroidota bacterium
GGAAGAATTTGATGGAGGCCATAGCTCAGTGTTGATGAGTTGTGTCGACTGTTTTTAAGAAGAAAGCCGAAGAGGTCGTTAGGGTTGGTTGACCGAAAGGGTCAACTGGAAGGTCAACCGATTTCGGGGGGAATGTACAGGGGAATGTAAATCCTTGTTTCGGCTGTTCTTGGCTTTACTTGGTTGTATAAATATATCGAAAAAAGTGAAATAATGAGGTTTTTGAGAACAGCCAGAAACAGCCGAAAACGGGGTTAGTTGACCTGGTCGGTCAACTCGGGAATCACAAAACCCTGCAAACCAAAAGTTTGTAGGGTTTTTTGTTTGGGACTCTAACTGGTTGAAAGGAATAATGGATTTGCCAATCCAACATTTCAGCGAGTTTGCCTTCCTAACTTCAAATTCCTTGCATCAAACTCCTTCCCCTACCTTTGCGCCATGTCCACCCACGAACGCGCCCACCACGATGCAGCGAACAACGTTACCTACCAGCGCTGCCAGTTCGCTTATGAATATGCCGTGCCTTTCATAACAGGCAAGAAGGTGCTCGATGTAGGTTGTGGTAATGCCTACGGCACCGCACTCATGGCCGCCTCCGCCTCATCCATCACCGGGCTCGATTACGATGCGGGAACGGTAGCCGACAATCAGCAGCGTTACTCGTCGATCCACAATCTTGATTTCCGGCAAGGAGCCGTACCTCCCCTGCCCTTCGAAGATGCATCCTTCGATGTGGTCACCGCCTTCCAATTCATCGAGCACATCGCTCATCGAAAAGAATTCCTGAAAGAGTGTTTGCGCGTACTGCGCCCCGGAGGAAAAGTGCTGGTCACCACCCCCAACATCAAGAAATCACTCGCGCGAAATCCTTTCCATGTGCACGAATACACCTTCGCGGAGATGCGTTCCGAGATCGGCTCCTTCACCAAGGACTTTTCACTCAAAGGACTGAATGGTAACGATCGCGTAAACGGTTACTATGCAGAGAACGGAAAATTCGTTCGCATGATCCTGCGTTTCGATGTGCTTGGTCTGCACAAACGACTTCCCGCATCCTGGCTCACCAAACCCTACGACATCATCACCAACCTGATGCGCAAGCGTCTGCAAGAGAAAGTCGATACCACCATCGATATCACCACCAACGACTTTTTCCTTCAGGACAACGACCTTGACGCAACGTGGGATATCTACCTCCTTGCCGGTAAGTCCTGATGCTCTTCGACCATCGTCTTTGAAAGGCCGGCCAAAGGCCTTTTTTACGTTTTTTTAACGCTTTTCGGGCCATTTTAAGCCCTGAAATCCGGGTTGCATTTCCTACCTTCGCAACCGACATTTTTTTCAAATCCTACTATGAAATACAAAGCGCTCAACAACCTGGTCGGCTGGATCGTATTCGGCATCGCTGCCTTCACCTACATCTCCACCATCGAACCCACCGGATCCTTTTGGGACTGCGGCGAATTCATCGCCACCGCCCATAAACTGGAAGTCGGTCACCCACCAGGAGCACCCACCTTCCTGCTGTTAGCGCGCGTGTTCATCCTCTTTGCCGGCGACAACGTGAAGATGTTCCCCATCATGGTGAACACCTTGTCCGCTCTGCTCAGCGCTTTCACCATCCTCTTCCTTTTCTGGACCATCACGCACCTCGCCCGTAAACTGGTCATTGGCAAAGGGGAAGAAACATCCGATAAGATCATCGCCGTGCTTGGCGCTGGCGTCGTCGGCGCACTCGCTTACACCTTCTCCGATTCCTTCTGGTTCTCGGCCGTGGAAGGCGAAGTATATGCCAGCTCCTCGTTCTTCACTGCCATCGTTTTCTGGCTCATCCTGAAATGGGAGAGCGTAGCCGATGAACGTCACAACCTGCGCTGGCTCATCCTGATCGCCTACCTCATGGGACTCAGTATCGGCGTTCACTTGCTGAACCTGTTGGCGATCCCTGCTCTGGCGTTCGTTTACTATTTCAAGAAAACATCGAAGGTCACCACCTCTGGCATCATCACCACCTTCGCAATCGGCGCCGGCTTGCTCGGACTCATCCAGTATGGCATCATCCAGGGCATGATCACCCTTGCCGGATCGTTCGATCTGCTGTTCGTCAACTCCTTCGGAATGCCTTTCGGCTCCGGCATCATCATTTACGGACTACTCATCCTCGGCGGAATCGTGTGGGGCTTGTTGTATACCCACAAGAAAAACATGCCGCTCGCCAACACCGCCGTACTGTGTGTGGCATTCATCCTGATCGGCTACTCATCGTTCGCGCAAATCGTGATCCGCTCGAATGCCAATACGCCACTGGACGAGAACAATCCGGAGAACGTTTTCAATTTCATCTCCTACCTGAAGCGCGAGCAATACGGCGAACGTCCGTTGTTCTATGGACAGAACTACAACGCACGCGTGATCGATCAGAAAGAAGGCAATAAGACCTGGGCCAAGGTGGCAGGCAAAGACAAGTATGTCGAAGGACCGACCCGTTATGAGCCTGTCTACGATCCCTCCAAGTGCACGCTGTTCCCTCGCATGTGGAGTTCGCAGTCGAATCACATCACGGAATACAAGAAATGGGCGGACATCAAAGGCGACAAGACGCCGACACTGGGCGATAACATCAAGTTCTTCTTTGTCTACCAGCTGGGCGAGATGTACTGGCGCTACTTCATGTGGAACTTCGCAGGAAGACAGAACGACTATCAAGGTCCGGGTGGTATCACCAAAGGCAACTGGATCAGTGGGATCGATTTCATCGATGAGATGCGATTGGGTCCACAAGCACAACTTCCCTCTGCGATGAAGAACAACAAGGCCCGTAACCTGCTGTACTTCCTCCCTTTCCTGCTCGGTATCATCGGACTCGTATACCAGTTCAACAAAGCCAACCACGATGCCTGGGTGGTATTCCTGCTTTTCTTCATGACCGGTATCGCCATCGTGATTTACCTGAACGGTTATCCGTTACAACCGCGTGAGCGCGACTATGCGTATGCGGGATCCTACTACGGATATGCCATCTGGATCGGATTCGGTGTGCTTGCACTGTATGAGCTCCTTCGCAAAAAAGCGCCTGCCACCATCAGCGCGGTCGCAGCAACCGCGTTGTGCACCATTGCCGTTCCGGCAGTGATGGCAAAAGCGGAATGGAACGACCACGACCGCTCCAACCGATATACGTCTCGCGACTTCGCGGTCGACTATCTGGAGTCCTGCGCAAAGAATGCGATTCTTTTCACCAATGGCGATAACGACACCTTCCCTCTTTGGTACGTGCAAGAAGTCGAAGGCGTGAGAACGGATGTACGCGTCGTCAACCTCAGCCTGCTCAATACGGATTGGTATGTCGATCAGCTGCGTCACAAGTATTATGACAGCGACCCGATCACCATCTCCTGGACGCAAGACAAGTACATTCTCGGACAACGGGATTACATTCCGTTCTACGACCGAAACCTGCCTAATCCGGTCGACCTGAAGGAGCTGGTCGATTTCATGGGCAGCGACGACCCATCGGCCAAAGCCCGCACACAGAGCGGTGAAATGGTCAACTATTATCCTACACGCAAGGTAATCTTGAAAGTGGACTCGGCCGCTGTAATGGCGAACAAGGTGGTGTCTCCTGATCTGGCCGACCAGGTCATCCCATACATGGAAATCGAACTTCCTCCCAATTACCTGATGAAGAACGACCTTGTCATTCTGAACATCCTTGCAAACAACAACTGGAAGCGTCCGATCTATTTCGCCACTACGGTCGGTTCCGACAACTACGTGAACTTGCAGAATTACTTCCAGTTGGAAGGTCTGACGTATCGTATCGTTCCGATCCTTACTCCAGGCAACAACGAGATCTCGACCGGTCGTGTGGCTTCCGATATCATGTATGACAATGTGATGAACAAGTTCGTGTTCGGCAACATGAACGATGAGCGGATTTACCTGGATGAAAACAACATCCGGATGACGACCAATTTCCGTATCAATCTGGCCCGCCTTGCTGAAGGGCTGATGAACGAAGGGAAGAAAGATTCGGCTGTCAAAGTACTCGACAAGTGCCTTGAGGTCTCTCCGGACAAGACCATCCCCTACAATTATTTCATGATCAACATCGCAACACTTTATTACCGTGCTGCAGGCGATCTGATGGCTGCTGATTCCGCGGCAGTCGCGGATGCGGCGCTTGTGAAGAAAGCGAACAGCATCATCGAGCGGATGACCGAGATCTACGGCGAACAGATGGATTATTATCTTTCCTTGAAAGGCACTCGGTATTGGAATCTGGTCGACTCTGACCGTAATCAATCGCTCTATATCCTGCAGGCATTGGACAACATCGTGAAACAGACTCGCCAAAAGGCGCTTTCTGAAAAGGTGGACAAGCGCTTCATGGCTCTCGCACA
>JBJTRB010000199.1:0-10688 GCA_046075925.1 Bacteroidota bacterium
CCATTTCAGGCTCGATCATCCAGAACTCGGCAAGGTGTCGTGGCGTGTTTGAATTCTCAGCACGGAACGTAGGACCGAAGGTGTAGATGAGACCGAGCGCCAAAGCGCCGAGCTCGCCTTCCAGTTGACCTGATACGGTGAGATTGGTGGCTTTGCCGAAGAAGTCCTGCTTATGATCGATCGAACCATCCGGCAGCTTGGGCGGATTGTGGAGATCGAGCGTAGTGACCTGGAACATTTCTCCAGCGCCTTCCGCATCGGATCCCGTGATGATAGGTGAGTGGAGGTAAAAGAATCCGCGGTCGTTGAAATACTTGTGGATGGCAAAAGCCATGTGATGACGGATCCTGAAAACCGCGCCGAAGGTGTTCGTACGCGGACGCAGGTGGGCGATCTCACGCAGGAATTCCAGGGTGTGACCTTTTTTCTGAAGCGGGAAAGTTTCATCCGCTTCGCCAAGGACACGGATCTCGTCGGCTTGTATCTCAACCGATTGGCCTTGACCCTGTGAGGCGACCAGTTTCCCTCGTACAGCGATGCAAGAACCGGTGGTCACTTTTTTGATTGAGTCTTCTGAAAATCGACCAAGGTCCGCTACGATCTGGATGTTGTGGATGGTCGATCCGTCGTTCACCGCAATGAAAGCGACTTGCTTGTTGCCTCGACGGGTGCGTACCCAGCCACGGACTTCCGTTTCCTGACCATTTCCTTCGGATTTCAATAATGTGGCAACACGACCTGTCAACATGTTATTTTCAGATTTTAATGTTGCAAAAAAACGAAATTTCAAAGGGGTCGGCAAGTTGGATTTCATGCCCTTCCAAAGTCATCATCCACGGTATATTCTTGGTCAGGACCTGCTTTTTTCCTAAATTTCAAGGTAAACGATGACCGTCGTCATGTCGAATCCCATTATTAAGGCGAAATTCGTCGCAGACAGCGTCATTATTACCTCCAATTCCTTTAGTTGATGATAAGAAAAGCAACCATCCTTTCGGCATTTGTAGCCTTGTTCACGTCCATTATAGCCTCGGGCCAGGACATCCAAGCAAGTCAACCGCATCCAGCTTCCATTGAAACGCCCAAGTGGGTCCTGATGATGGACGATCCGTCAACCAATTATTTCGAGGCATTGAAAGCGTACGATGAGTTTTGGAAAACCCATCCGATGCCGCTTGAAGAGGAGGAAGAGATGGAAGGAGCACTACCTCAAAAAGGCGTTTCCGACAAACAGTCGAAGCGGGAAGAGCGGGAGCGCGAGCGGGAAATGGAGCGTAAGAAAAAACTGCGCGGTGCCGATCTCGAGACGGCGGAATACCTGAAATATCAAAGCAAACGATTCAGGAACTGGGCACGTGAAGTCAAGCCATGGGTTCAGGAGGACGGTCATATTCTCACGGACGAGGAGCGCACAGCGATTTGGAAGAAACAACAAGAAGAGCTGCGACAGCAGGAGGGTAAATGATGAACAGGAAAACAACTGCAACCGACATGAAAAAACTACTGCTTCCTCTTTTTCTGATACTGATCGCTTTATCATCAAAAGCACAGACGGCTTCCTGGTCGGCGTATAAGCCTGCGCTTTTTCCCACTAACGCTTCCGGACAGATCCATGGCATAAGCCGTGTGAGCCAATTGAAATTCCATCCATCCAACTCACTCAAGTTGTATGCTGTGAGTGCTCGCGGAGGACTTTTCATTTCGAACGATGGTGGTAGCAACTGGGCGGTGGCTCCTGGCTGTGATATCCTTCCTCTCAACACACGTTTTGCATCGGTCTGCATCGACCATGTGAACGACCAGACACTTTACCTGGGCGGAGGCGATCATAATTATTATTCCACGGGCTCCGGAGTTTGGAAGTCCACCAACGGCGGCGCCACGTTTTCACAAACCACTCTTACCGGAAAGATCGTTGTCGACATGATCATGGATCCGGGCAACAACAACGTGATCGTTGCTGCAACCAATACCGGAGTCTATAAGACCACCGACGCCGGAGCAACATGGGTTTTGAAATCGGCAAGTCTTTCTTTGGATGATCTCAAACAAAAGGCGGTTGCAGGCAGCCGCACCTTGTTCATATCCACGCGCAATGCAGAGCTCTATCGCTCTGACGATTTCGGTGACAGTTGGACACAAGTCACCTCCGGAATCTTCATTCCTACGGGTTACACCACCGGTGGCGGAACACGAATCGCCGTCACTCCCGCTGATTCCAACATCGTGTATTTCTTCATGAATGCGCAAGGAGGAACTTTGTTCAAGTCGACCGACGGAGGAAGCAACTTCACCGCCGTCAAAAACAACATTTCACCATTTCTTACGGGTTACACCAACAGTTCCGCTGATCCCGGCCAAGGTGATTATAACACCGGATTGGGTGTAGACAGAACCAACGCCAACATTGTCTATTTCGTCGCACACAACGTTTGGAAGTCGACCGATGGTGGAGTCAACTGGACACAATTGACAGTGTGGTACCAGAAAGTGCACACGGACATGCACCAGATTGTCACCAGCCCTTACAACAATTCACAGCTATGGGACATGAACGATGGTGGCGTGTGGCTGAGTACGGATGGTGGAAACAATTGGACGCCTAAGAGCGACGGACTATACGGTTATGAGATCTACCATGGCGGTTGCAGTCCTACGCGTCGCGACATGGTCAGCATCGGCACACAAGACAATGGAGAGCTGTATGCCAACTCCACGACGTGGTATTGTAATCGCGGAGGCGACTGGCAATCGCATTGTGTGTTCGACTACAGGGCTAACAGTTCGATGGTGTATTATTATTTGCCTGATTGGGGAACCGTGCAATTGCCCAAGCGAAGACTGGTTACAGGAAGCACTGCTTCTTACGGGCTTCCAGCATCCGTCACTGATTTTTCCGACATCGCTTTCTACCGGGCTAATCCAGACTTGTCTTTCGTCGGCGATACGGTCATCCTGCGAACCAACAACCTGACCGCGACGACCCCTGCTTGGACCAGCATTTACAATACCGGTGTCAAAATCATGGCCATGCACGTCAACTTCGCCGATTCCAACCGTTTGTATGTGATCACCAATGACCAGAAAATCCATATCACCACCAATGCGTTGAGTGCCACACCAACGTTCACCGTGGTTTCCTTGCCGAATGCCACGTCTTCCAGTGCCAGCATCACATCCATCAAGTCGTCTCCCAACACCATTTATATCACCACCAACACCAAGGCGTATCGTTCGACGGACAATGGTCTGACATGGACAGCGATCACCTACAACTTACCTGCATACAATCATGTGGCGGTGATTGCAGACGAGTATTTCTCGGCCAATGAACTGGTATTCCTTGCTACTGGAGGTGCTGTTTACTATAAGACGGCAAGCGCTACCAGTTGGTCGATCTTCTCCACAGCACTCCCTTCTCGGACCACCATTGTCGATATGTCGATTTACAACGATGGGACATCGAATTCTTTGTTGCGTGTTTTCACCTACGGCAGAGGCGTGTGGGAGACACCTATCAACAGTTTGAGGTCCATGACAGCCAACTTTGCGGCAGACAATACATCGCCATGCATCGGCCAGGCAGTGACCTTCTCCGATCTTTCAACTGGATCCGTCACGACTCGTTCTTGGTCTTTCCCGGGCGGAACGCCTGCTACATCCACTGCAACCAATCCGGTGGTAACTTATTCGTCTTCTGGCAGCTATACGGTGACGCTCACCGTATCGGATGGCACCACTTCCAGTACCAAGTCCATTAGCAATTATATCTCGACGTTAGGAGGTCAATTGCCCGTCAGTCAAGGCTTCGAGTCAGGCATATTCCCGCCGACAGGATGGAATATCATCGACGCAGGTAACAATGGGGCGGTATGGCAGCTGAAGAGCGGAGTTGGAGCCTATGGGACAAGTTCCAATTGCATGTTCTTCGACAACTACGGAACGAATACTGCTGGCGCTTACGATGAATTCCGTTCAACCATCCTGGACTTATCGCCGTACTCTTCCGGCACGTTGAATTTCGATGTCGCCTATCAACCCTATTCGACATCGACCTATATCGATTCTTTGCAAGTATTGGTATCGACCGATTGTGGTTCGAGTTTCAGTTCGGTCTATTTGAAATTCGGAACGGCATTGGCCACGGTCACAGGAACCAACTCTTCCGCATTCACACCGACTGCAACGCAATGGCGCACGGAAGCAATAAACATGAGCGCATTTCTCGGTCAGAAGGTCATTCTTGCTTTCCGGAATATCGGCCGGTATGGAAACAACATTTACATCGATAACATCCAGCTGAATGCTTCACTGTCAGCAAATGCCGGCCCGGACAAGAGCGTATGTGCTGGATCAGGAGTTTCTATTGGCGCCGCACCTTCAGCAGGGGTGACTTATTCATGGTCCCCTTCGGCCGGATTGAGTAGTGCTTCAGTCGCAAATCCGGTCGCTTCTCCGGCCGCCACCACCACCTATGTACTCAATGCAACCTACACCGCTTCAGGCATCAGTGCGAAGGATACGATGATTGTTACCGTATTGCAACGGCCTACTGTAACCACCACAGTCACCACAGCATCCTCGCCTGGTGCAAGTGATGGCACAGCTACTGCATCGGTTTCAGGAGGCACGGCTCCTTACACCTACACGTGGAATACCGTGCCTGCTCAGACAGCAGCCACTGCCACTGGATTATCAGTCGGAACCTATCTTGTTACCGTCACGGATGCAAATGGATGTACGAATTCGGCCAGTGCGACAGTGACTTCCAACGTTTGTACATTGACTTGTACATTGACTCGGTTGATCGATGTCACTTGTTATGGAGGCAACAACGGATCGGTTTCCGTCTCTGCCTCCGGTGGAAGCGGTAATTATACGTACACGATAACTCCGGGAGGCTCCAGCAATTCTACAGGTGGTTTTTCCGGTCTAAGTAGTGGAAGCTATTCGATAGCGGTTACTGATGGTAATGGTTGCTCCGGTACTCAAACGTTTACCATCTCTCAGCCGCAACAACTCCTGGCAGCTGCCAGCGTCAGTTCTCCTGTTCTTTGCAACGGTGGGTCGGCAGTGGTATCCGTAACTGCCAGCGGTGGAGTTTCGCCCTATTCAGGCATCGGTAATTATTCTGTCTCTGCGGGAAATTATTCATACACGGTGACAGATGCCAATGGTTGTTCTGCATCTACCGCTGTTAGTGTAAGTCAACCTGCCAAGTTGCTGGCATCGGCAACTACAGGAACCATCGCTTGCAATGGCGGTACGACAACCGTTACCGTTACAGCCACAGGCGGTATCACTCCATATACGGGCACTGGCAGTTATTCGGTAACGGCGGGTAGCTATTCTTATCAGGTGGCTGATGCTAATGGTTGTCTTTCCACTGCATCTGTTGTTGTGGCTCAGCCCACGCAATTGGTAGCAGCCTCTACGACCACCTCGATTGCCTGCAATGGAGGCACATCAACAGTCACTGTATCGGCTACGGGTGGAACATCGCCTTATACAGGAACAGGTAATTATACCGTTACAGCAGGTTCATACAGTTATACGGTAACGGATAGTCGAGGTTGTACAGCTTCCACATCTGTCACGATCGTTCAGCCCGCAGCATTTAGCATGACCATCAGCGCTTCCGGTGCGACAACCTTCTGTGCAGGAGGTAGTGTGACACTCACCGCATCCGCAGCCAGTTCGTATTCTTGGAATAACGGTGCCACAACCTCCTCGGTCACGGTTACTTCTTCAGGAGCCTATTCTGTGACGGGTACCAATGCAAACGGTTGTGTTGCGACTTCCACTTCGGTTCAGATCACGGTAAACTCCAATGTCACACCTGTAATTTCCATAGCAGCAAATCCTTCCGGTGCCATCACGCCATCCACTGCCGTCACCTTCACCGCATCCATAACGAATGGAGGAACAACGCCTTCTTATCAATGGAAAAGGAATGGTGGTAACGTAGGGACGAATTCATCCACATATTCTTCTTCCTCGTGGGTGAATGGCGATGCAATCACTTGCACACTCACCAGCAATGCTGTCTGCGCCTCTCCTAATACAGCCAATTCCAATACGGTCGTCATGACGGTCAACAACGTGACATCCAAATACGTAGTCGTGGACATCACACAAAACCGAGCGTTTTATTATGATTCCCTCATGAACTTCCTCGTTTCGAATGTGCTTTCAACGGCAACAGTCAACGGCGTGACGAATGCTTCGGATGTCGCTGTGGTTTCCAACCTGGCTTACGTTCTGGATCAGACAAACAAACGGATCTATCGTAGCAGTGCGACGGGTACTGCTGCAGCGGTATCACGCACCCTGAACTCCAATACCGGAGTGGCGATAGGAACTCCGACGGGCTTAGCCATAAACGGCGATACGCTCTGGATACTTGATAAGTCCGGAAAAGCGGTGTACCGTTATTCGTTATCGTCTGCATTCACTGGCACTGGAACACTCTCTGCAGCAGCTAAGATCACCTTGAACAATAAGAATTCAGCCGGCGAAAGTGTTTTTATCGACGCTGCTTATTTATATGTGCTGGACAACGGGACAGCCAAGACCTTCTATCGCTATCCTAAAGCAGGCGGTACAGCAGTAGTGTCACGCGCCATGCGTACCAACACTGGAACTACGATGGGAACGCTTACAGGTGCGGTGCTCGACAATGGACTGGTCCGCGTTGTGGATAATGGCGTGGATCGTTCCTATACCTATTCCTTGGCAACATTGTACACGGGTACGACTACGTTGAATGCAACCGCCAATAACCTGTTGAATTCATCCAACTTGAATGCCACAGGTATTGCGCTTTCCACCTCCACCACCTTGCTCCGACAGGCTGCTGATGAATTCTTACCAGCAAATCAATTGTCTGACTTCAAGCTGCAGGCTTATCCTAATCCTGCTGAAAACCTGTTGCATGTCCGCATCGATGACTTGAAATCGGATAACATCCTTGTCCGGCTTTTCGATCTCAACGGTCGGTTAGTGGAGGAGAAGAGTCTGATGGTGCCGGATACAGGAAACCTTGAAACGGTATTCGATCTCAGCAGCGCTTCGACCGGCTTGTATGTCGTACAAGTAGTTGGTGACGGTTTACGTAAGTCGTTGCTTATCGAGCACCGTTGATTCGGTTCTTCGCATTTCAATCCCGGTCAGCAGTTTCTGGCCGGGATTGTTTTTTTATAACTTGTATCGATGACCGATACTGCCCGTATAACTGCCATCCGGATTTATCCTGTGAAGTCATTGGATCCTCATCCTCTGGAAGCTGTTCGGATAGGAGCATCAGGCAGTCTGCTGGGCGACCGTCGGTTTGCACTTTTCAATGAGCAGCATCAATTGGTGAATGGGAAGAGCGAGCCTTTGTTGCACCGGATACGCTGCCGTTATGACGACGAAATCCAGAACATCAGTGTGAACGGTGGAAGGTGGATGCATCTTTTCAATGAACGAGATGAGCTGGAACATCAACTCTCATCCATACTCGGCTATAAGGTTTTTTTAAAAGAAGATGTCGAAGGAGGTCTGCTCGATGATCCTGCTGGAAGTCATTTGACCGTCGTGTCAAAAGCCAGTTTAGAGGCGGTGGCGGAGTGGTTCGGGTTCGATGATTTGGAAGAAGTCCGCATGCGTTTCAGAGCCAATATCGAATTGGAGGAAGTTCCTCCATTCTGGGAAGACCATCTTTTTCTGCCGGGAAAGCAGCCTGTGCCTTGTACCTTGGGGAATGTAGAGGCTAATGGACGAAAGCCATGTCCACGTTGTCCTGTGCCCGCTCGTCATCCGCTTACCGGAGTTGTCGACAAAGGATTTCAAAAACAATTCACTGCGCAACGACTTCAGCAGCTACCCGAATGGTCCCATTTGAAATCGTATCCGCATGCGTATTGTCTCGCAACCACCTTGGTGGTAGCCAACGACCAGCAAGGGAAAGAAATACGTTGCGGCGATTTTTTACGGAAAAAATAAAAGCCCGATGAAGATCGGGCTTTTACTGTTCTGGTGGTCGTATCAGTTTTTCACGATCCGTCGAACATCCCTTCGTCCGTCGCTTTCGAAGCGAACGATATAGACTCCGTCGGGGAAGTCGGTCAAGTCGAAACGCTTTGGCTCGTTTTGCAAGAATATCTTGCTCATGACGCTTCGACCGGTGATGTCGAGGATAGTGACATTCACATCTCCGGAGAAATAAGTGGAGAATTCAAATGCTCCTGAGGAAGGATTGGGGTAAACGCTTGCTCCAAGAGAAGGAATCGATGCCACATTGGTGGGCGACTGACATCCATTCGAGGTGAATAAGGAAGCTCTTGATGTATTCAAAGCAGCTTGCATTCTGGCGGACTGCCCTGAGGTGAACATGTACATGCAAGCATCATCCGTGTAGTCCATGTAATTCATGAACATGGCGCTGGGATCGGTACTGACACAACGACCACCTGATTGTGTTGTCTGAGGATAGGACGGACAACCGTAGTTCTCGCCTTTTTGTTGAGGAGTATCGGCTACATAGTCATCAGCAGAACAGCTCGGTTCGTCTGCCCAGATATGTTCCAGGTTGAACCAGTGTCCCACTTCGTGTGTCGCGGTGCGGCCCTTGTTGAAAGGTGCAAATACGGTTCCGATAGTTCCCCAGTAACGGTAGTCGATGACAACACCATCGTAGCTGGCAGGAACGGTTCCAGGCAGGTATGTGTAACCCAGAGTATTACCACCATCGATGTCACAGATCCAAAAATTCAAATAACGGTTACGGTCCCATGCAGCTAATCCACCTTGAGCGACATTGTAATAGCGGCTGGTGTTTCCGATTCTTGTTACGGTTACTGCACGACGTTCGATACCCGTAGTAGGAACTCCGCTTGGGTCCACCGTCGCCATGCAGAATTGAATTTGGGTGTTACTGGTACGCGGCTTGAATGCAGCGGGTACCAATCCTGTATCGGAGTTAGTGAATGAATAGTCCTTATTCAAAACGTCGATCTGAGAAAGGACCTGTGCGTCGGATATGGCCTGCGTGTTGTTGTAGTTAAGCACGTGGACAACAACCGGTACGGTCACCAGGACTGTTCCGCCAGCTGTACGCTGGGCAGGCTGGCGGCTGATCCATTCCTGGACTTGTTTTTCCAACTGTGCACGCCTGAGGGCGATCGAAGGATCGTTTTGAATGGCTTGGAGGTAACGGTCGTGCGTCCCGCAAGTCCTTTGCTGCTGGCCTTGAACAGTCGAAATAGAAATCGCAGCAATCAATAGGTAAAAGAATCTTTTCATTGAGTGGATGTTATCGATACAAAAATCGACTTCTTGACACGACAAATCAAGTAAGAATCGGTGAAGGACCTATCTTCGTAGGCATTCAGGTCTATTTTTCACTTCAATCATTTTATTATTTTGCAGAATGCAACAAAAATTCGCCAAAATCACGGTTTTCGCCCTTGTAGCCCTTTTGTCTTTTTCGTGTAAAAAAGAAGACGCATCCTCCGATCAGGAGCCCATGTTACGCATCCGGATCGTCGTTGATTCCGCTCAGGAGCGTTTGGGTAACACAGGACAAACGGCTGTAATGCCCGCTGGTCATGCAGGACAAAACCCGAGATTCAACAAAATTTCCGCCCATTATCTGGAGCTGGCTCCCACTGCCTACACGCAGATCGGTAAAGGGACGATTGTTTATCATGCTGCCGAGACAACCACGGGTGGCGACACAGCGATCGATTTCAGTAAATCCAGAATCGTTCGGCCCGGCGATGAGTTCTTGTCCATTCCAATCAGTCAATTACGTACCGGAACCTACCAATGGGTGCGATTATCCTTATCCTATCAGAACTACACGGTCGATTATTATCTGAATAACCAACTTTCAAATGGGACAATAGCCAGTTTCGTGGGTTACAACCAGTACCTGGGTGTGTATCCGGTAAATACGTTGTACGATACAGTGAATGCAAACAGGTTGCAAGGTTATTGGGCGTTCGAAACATTGGGCAGATTGGCTTCCGGACAAAGTCCTGCAGGTGCCACCACGGTGCCAAACCCATTGGCAGCCACTTCTCCCATACCACCAGGTTCGTGTGTAGTGACTGGTGCATTCGCATCGCCCCTGGTCATCACTGGTAATGAGACGTCTGATATCACGATGACACTTTCGCTTTCCACCAACCACAGTTTCGAGTGGGAGGACACCAATGCAAATGGCAAATGGGATATTGTCGTGGTAGGTCAGACCAGCATAGTGGAATCGGTAGTAGACATGGGCCTGCGCGGATTGATTCCAAGCCATGATTGATTCTCGACTCAGATTTTCAATCCGACTACCGTAGTCCATAGTTCGAACAACAGATTCGACGAACACCGATTTTCGAGATGCATTGCCATAGCAGCCGATTCACTTTTAGAAGCTGCATGCTATTGCCGTTTTTTTTCCTGATCCCAATTGCCGCACTTCCGTTTGTTGGATTCTCGGCCAGCTCTCCCTCAGGGAAGTTGGCACTGAAGGTAAATGAAAGCGATGCTCGAATCGCTTTTCAGGTCACCATGAATGGTAATCTGCTTTTTTCTGTTTCATCTTTGGGTCTTGTTTTGCAGAACGGCGATTCACTTGGAGGCTTTGACTCGTTAACAGTCGACAGTCAATCGGTGAATACCACCTATTCGATGCCGTGGGGAACCGCCTC